>NZ_JAYGHG010000006.1:0-178832 GCF_034931085.1 Nodularia harveyana UHCC-0300
CGATTGGTCAGAGACTATGAGTTATTACCGGAAACATCAGAGACATTTATCTACCTTGCCATGATCCGTATTATGGTCAGGCGACTAGCTTAATTTTTGACTCCCTAAAACTTTTCAAACACCCTCTAAGACATATCATCAAGATGATGATACGTTAAACTTCAGCGTTATCGGGGATTTCAAATAACTATTTCCTCGCCTTGCTCAGTGAAACGAACATCTTTAATCTCCCATTCAGCATTACTCATTAAAGTTTTGCGGAGACTGCCAAATAAAGCAAACTGTTCGCAACTAGAAAGAGAAACAAACTGCCGTTTTGACTGAGGAGATAGCCGGAAATCAATTGTAGCGATACCATTTGTCACTTCGACACGATAACCAGACAATTCAAAATCGGCTCTATCTTGTTGTTCGATAATTTTACCGACCGTATCTGTTAAGGCCTCTGCGGCTGGTACTGAAATTGGTTGTGGAATCAATTCTTGACATTGGGAGTCAATAGTATATAAGGTGACATTAACCTTTGGGACTATGGGGGTAGGTATTGTGGGATCTTTCGTGGGAGTGTTGGTAGGCTTTGGTGTTCCACTGTCAATAATACTGGGAGTAGAATTAAAAGAACTACAGCTGCTGATGCTGGTAGCGATCGCCAGTATGATAAATGCTAAGATAGGCTTTCTGCTAATCATATTGATACCAGGGATGTAATTGAATATTTACTTAAGTGGCATTGAGGATTATTCCACATAAATTCACAAAAACTGTATAAGCTACTGTAAATGTTTACCCTCTATTATGTTGTTGACTAATAGATTATGGTAGTTTAACTTAACTTCATGACAACATAATTATAATCTATATCTATCTGAAGAATTTATCAGAAATAATTTCTAAGTTCAAAAAAAATATTTATATTTGTATTGCTTTCTAACTTATTTATGAAAGCTTAAATTTGCAAAAATTCTGGAAGACAATTACTGAATTATATAGCATTAATTAGGATGAGTTGGGATTTGTAATTTTAAATTTAAAATTGGGAAAACTAGATACTGAGGTTAACCTCACACGTTTAGCTATGAATCAACAATACTATGACTGGTAATCTGATCACTATCGATAAAAATACCTATGAATCTCTTCAACAAGAACTCATAGAACTGCGTCAGCGAGAAATTCTGAATAACCTTAAATCTGGTCAAGAGCAAATAGGTTTATTTATAGAGTATACACCAGCAGCGATCGCCATATTTGACAGTAAAATGCGATACCTGTTAGTTAGTCGCCGTTGGCGGCAAGATTATGGGTTAGAGGATGAAAATATTATTGGGCGATGTCATTATGAAGTTTTTCCAAATCTTTCCCAGAATTGGCGAGAAATTCATCAACGCTGTTTAGGCGGAGCCATTGAGAAGTGTGACGAAGATAGTTTTTTGCGTGCTAATGGAAAAACTGAGTGGGTGAAATGGGAAATACATCCTTGGTACGAAGATTCTGGCGAAGTAGGTGGTATTATCATGTTCACAGAAGTGATTACCACTCACAAAGAGGCAGAAATAGCCCTGGCAAATTCTGAACGACGCTTCCGAGATATTGCAGCTCATGTGCCTGGGGCAATTTTCCAGTTCACAATGCGTAATCATGTTTGGGTTGTAGACTACGTAAGTGATTTTATCTGGGAACTTGCAGGTATCACCGCCGCCGAAATAACAGAGGATTTAAATAATTTTTTTGAGCTGATACATCCAGAAGATTTTGAAGCCTATATTGCTTCAGTCACAGCCGCAGTAGAAAACTCCACTCCTTGGCATTATAAAGGAAGATTAGTCAAGCCTAACGGCGAAATCCGTTGGTGGCGTGGAGATTCAACTCCCATCCGTAACGATATAGGAGAGATAATTTTCTGCGGAGTGTTGCTAGATATTACTGAAGTTAAGCAAAAAGAAGCAGAACTGCAACAACTAAATCAGGAGTTAGAAGCCAAAGTTGAAGAACGCACAGCTGCTTTACAGGAAGCTGAAGCACGGTGGCAACGATTAGCAGACAATGTACCAGGGATGCTATACGAATTTCGTCTTGATCTGGATGGTAAAATGTCCTTTCCTTTTGTTTCTTCGGGATGTCACGGAATTTTGGGATTGCTACCAGAAGAGGTTCAACAAGATGCAAATTTGGGTTTTAAAAATATTTATCCTGAGGATTTTCCAGGATTTCAATCAGCAGTAGTTGAGTCTGCTGAAACATTGCAAAACTTTGAATATGAGTGGCGAACTCTGAGTAGTTCAGGGGATTACAAATGGATTAAGGCAGTTTCTCGCCCAGAAAAACACCCGGAGGGAGGAATCATCTGGTATGGCTGTGTGATTGATATTAATCAACTTAAAGGAGCGGAACAAAGAATTGAGGAACAGGCACAGTTTTTACAAAGCATTTGGGAAGGTGTAGATTATGGCATTTTTGTTTTAGAGGTTCTCAACGATGGGGAAGAATTTCGTTACCTCAAAATTAACCCAGCTATGTTGAGAATTAGCCCCATGCCTTTAGAATCATTTCCTGGAAAAATTATCGCAGAGGTACTACCTACTGAAATGGCGAATATTTATCGTCATTATTACAGGGAATGTGTTAAGTCTGGCAAAAGCATATTCTTTGAAGAATCCTTCTTTAATGATGGTCGGGAAACTTGGTGGTCTTTGAATCTCGCACCTCTATTTAATAGTGCTTCCCAAATTCATCAGGTTGTGGTGACGGTGACAGATATTACAGAACGCAAGCAAGCCGAAAAAGAGAGACAAATGTTTGTCTCTCTAGTTGAAAATTGTAGTGATTTAATTGGTTGTGCTTCTTTAGAAGGAAGATGTCTATTCGTTAATGAAGCTGGATTGAAACTAGTGGGTGTTGATACCTTAGAACTTGCTCAAGGATTCAATATTGTTGACTATCTTATTCCTGAAGATAGGGAAGATATGGAGCAACGAATTATTCCTATTGTCATGGAATATGGTTTATGGCAAGGTGAATATCGTTTAAGACACTTTCAGACTGGAGAGACTATACCAGCTGAATTTAACCTATTTTTGGTTAAGAGTTCGGATACTGGTGAGCCTTTGTGTTTGGCATCGGTTACCCGTGATATTCGAGAACGCAAACAAGCAGAAATCAAATTGCAACAACAAACCCAAGACCTAGAGAAGACACTATATCAACTGCAACGCACTCAATCGCAACTGATTCACAGTGAAAAAATGTCCTCACTGGGTAATATGGTGGCGGGGATTGCTCATGAGATCAATAATCCTGTGAATTTTATTCATGGTAATCTGATTCCAGCCCATGAATATACTCAAAGCTTACTGCGGCTAGTAGAACTTTATCAATTATACTTTCCCAATCCTCCAGAAGAAATTGAAGTAGAAATAGTCAATATCGATTTGAAGTTTATTAAAGAAGACATAATTAAACTAGTTAAATCTATGCAGGTAGGAACGCAGAGAATCAGGGAAATTGTCTTATCTCTGCGTAATTTCTCGCGTTTAGATGAAGCCGATTTTAAACAAGTAAATATCCATGAAGGTCTGGATAGTACTTTGATGATTCTTTATAACCGCCTAAAAGGACAACCGAATCATCCAGAAATACTAGTTATTAAAGAATATGACAATTTGCCTAATATAGAATGCTATCCTGGACAGCTAAACCAGGTATTTATGAATATTTTAAGTAATGCTATTGATGCTGTAGAAGCAGGTTTTATTGGTGAACAAGGAGAAATTCATATTATTACTGAATTGGTGAATCAAAATATGATAGCAATTCGCATTGCAGATAATGGGGGAGGAATTAAGCCAAATGTAATACCAAAGGTATTTGACCCATTTTTTACTACTAAAGATGTGGGTAAAGGTACAGGATTGGGGTTATCTATTAGTTATCAAATTATAGTAGATAAACATAAAGGAAATTTATCTTGTAATTCTATCTCCGGTGAAGGTACAGAATTTGTGATTGAAATTCCTATTCGACATTGAATTGTTTTCAATGGCTTGGCTGAAAAATTATCAACTAAGGATTTGTAATAATGAAAACTATAGTCAGGAAAATTAATGATTAGACCGCGCAAGTCTTTCGCTCAACATTGGCTCAAAAGTGAAAAGGCTCTAGATGCAATTATTAAAGCCGCAGAATGTGATCAGAGCGATGGGCAAAGCCCCGCCTCCGGCGATCGCATTTTAGAAATTGGACCTGGTACGGGTATTCTCACTCGGCGTTTACTACCCTTGGTGCGATCGCTCGTAGCAGTGGAAATAGACTTTGATTTGTGCAAACAATTAGCCAAGCAACTGGGAAAAAAGGAAAACTTTTTACTATTACAAGGGGATTTTCTTACCTTAGATTTACCATCTCATTTAGAAGCATTTCCCAACTTTCAACAGCAAAATAAAGTAGTCGCCAATATCCCCTACAATATCACAGGGCCAATTATAGAAAAATTACTAGGGACGATCGCCAATCCTAACCCAGAACCCTATGAATCCATAGTCCTACTGGTGCAGAAGGAAGTAGCAGACAGGTTATATGCTAATCCCGGTTCCAGAACCTTCGGCGCTTTGAGTGTGCGAGTACAGTATTTAGCTGATTGTGAGTTTATTTGCACAGTTCCCGCAGGTGCATTTTACCCACCCCCAAAAGTAGACTCAGCAGTTGTGCGGTTGCGTCCCCGACAGATGGAAACACCAGTACATAACCCCCGGAAATTTGAGAACTTGGTAAAACTAGGATTTGGCGCAAAACGCAAAATGTTAAGAAATAATTTGCAATCGGTTGTGGAACGCGATCGCCTGACCCACTTACTGGAACAATTAGAAATAAATCCCCAAGTTCGAGCCGAAGACCTCAGCATTCACCAATGGGTAACATTAGTAAATCAGTTAACAGACTGATAACTGATAACTGATAACTGATAACTGATAACTGATATGCGTTCATATACTCTAATTGCTCCCGCTAAAATCAATTTATATCTAGAAATCATCAGTGACCGTCCCGACGGTTATCATGAGTTAGCTATGATACTTCAAAGTGTTGACTTGGCTGACGAAATTTATCTCCAATCTCTCGACACTGAGAGCATCTGCGTCAAATGTAACCACCCACAAGTACCCACAGACCAAAGTAATCTCGCATACCGAGCCGCCGCACTAATGGCAACGAAATTTCCCCAAGCCTTAGCTGAATATGGGGGTGTAGAAATTACCATTAATAAGCATATTCCCGTAGCGGCTGGGTTGGCGGGAGGTTCGACAAATGCCGCAGCCGTGTTAATGGGTATAGATTTACTATGGAACCTGGGACTCACAAAATCAGAATTAGAAGAACTGGGTGCTACTCTCGGTTCAGATGTTCCCTTTTGTATCGCTGGTGGAACAGTAATTGCTACAGGTAGAGGTGAGAAACTTTCGCCCTTACCAAATTTGGATACTATATATATAGTGTTGGCGAAATATCGCAGTCTAGAAGTTTCCACAGCTTGGGCATACAAAACCTATCGCCAAGAATTTGGCAACTCTTACCTCAGAGATTCCGAAAACTTAGCAGCTCGCGCCGCCGCAGTTCATTCCGAAGCCATAGTTAAAGCTATTCTGAATCAAGACCCAGGAAAAATTGCCGCAAAACTGCACAATGATTTAGAGCGTGTAGTTTTACCTGCTTATCCCCAAGTCTTACAACTGCGAGAATTATTTGCAAGTTTTACAGGGGTTTTAGGAACCATGATGTCTGGTTCTGGCCCGACAGTATTTGCTCTGGTAGAATCTGAAGAACAAGCAGAAGCAGTTAAGTTACAGATGCGAGCCGTAATTCCTGATCAGGATTTAGAATTGTTTGTGACTCGCACTATTACACAGGGCGTTCAGGTGGCATGATCAATTTAACAGTAAGATACTAAGACAGAAATCAGATATGAGTGATCCAAAAGTAACAGAACCAGAAATTCAAAATCAGGTTCCGCCAACTCCCTTACGTTGTATTACAGGGGCGGTATTTTCTGGAGGGCTAGGATATGCAATGTATTCGCTAATGATATCCATCGCCACAACTTTTGCTGCTAAACCTATTCATTCAGATAACCCAATGGTGGTGAATATTGGCTCTGCTGTTCGGACTTTGGTTGTGGGTGTCGTTGCTTTGGGAACTGGGATATTTGGTATAGTTGCGATTGGTTTGTTAGCTTTGGCAATTCAATTAGTGTTCCAGCAATTGACAAAGGCTAAAAACAGTTAACTTAATCGTGTATAACAAAGTCTCGATAAACCTGGAGTAATTGCGGTAATTTTGAAAGCATCACCAGTTTATGGGAATATTTGTCCAAATTTTGATACAGTAGCGATCGCTAAAGCCATTAATTCTTAACTCGCTTAAGCGGGCTATATTCGCATATTTATATTACAAACCATCTTTAATTAGCTAGAATAATCATATATTTCACAACCAAGCAATAGCTTTGCAACAAAAACGTCACAAATAATATCTATCTTATTAGTAATACATTTAAATATTCTGATAGCAAGCAATGAACAACCAAGTACATGACAAAGATTCCGCTTTTGTTCAAGACCAAAATAAAGCCTCCTGGAAAAAGGTAGCCGCTTCTTTATCACTAGTGCTACTGGGTTCAGGTATGACCTTCTTAGGTGGTTATGTGGCTGGAAATCCTCAACAGTTATCGGAGAGGACTTCAAATCTGGCATTCAGTCGAGTTAATGCTGCACCACCATTATCAGCAGCTACAGGTACTAACTTTGTTACCCAAGTAGTGCAGAAGGTGGGGCCTGCTGTGGTGCGGATTGAAGCATCCAGAACTGTCACCAGTCGCTTACCTGCTCAATTTAATGATCCATTTTTCCGGCAATTTTTTGGCTCTCAATTACCAGAAGAACAAAGCCGAGTAGAACGAGGAACTGGTTCCGGTTTTATTATCAGTGAAGATGGAAGTATTCTCACAAATGCCCATGTGGTAGCTGGTGCAGAGACAGTGAAAGTCATACTCAAAGATGGGCGCAGCTTTGACGGTAAGGTGATGGGGCGCGACGAATTAACGGATGTGGCTGTGGTGAAAATTGAAGCCAAAAATCTCCCCAAGGTAGAAGTAGGAAACTCGGATGAACTGCAAGCAGGAGAATGGGCGATCGCCATTGGTAATCCTTTAGGATTAGATAATACAGTAACTACAGGCATCATCAGTGCCACTGGTCGCAGTAGCAATCAAATTGGGGCATCTGATAAACGAGTAGAATTTATTCAAACCGATGCAGCAATTAATCCTGGTAACTCCGGCGGTCCATTGTTAAATGCTCGTGGTCAGGTAATTGGGATGAATACAGCTATTATCCAAAAAGCGCAAGGACTGGGTTTTGCAATTCCCATCAATACAGCCCAACGAATTTCCAAACAACTAATTACTACAGGTAAAGCCCAGCATTCCTATTTAGGAATTCAAATGGTACAGCTAACCCCTGAAATTAAAGCACGTCTCAACTCTGACCCCAATAGCCCTGTCACAGTCAATGAAGATCAAGGCATCTTAATTGTACGGGTCATGCCTAACTCACCCGCAGCCCAAGCCGGCTTACGTGCAGGGGATGTCATCCAACAACTGAACGGTGAATCAGTTACAGAAGCCAGTAGTATCCAAAAAGCAGTAGAAAATTCTCAAGTTGGTGGAGATGTGCGCTTAGGACTGCGACGCAATGGACAAAGTATTAACCTAGCTGTGCGAACCGGTGCTTTACCCAGTCAACAAGTGCAATAACCAACTGAGTTTTAAAGCACAGTAGTTTATAAGAGTATTCTAATGTATACTCAAGTTTTGCCCAAATCCCTTCATTAGACTTGGAGTAAACAGGGCAAGTAGTGCATGAATAGGCACTCTTGCCAAAGGTATTTCTATGACTTTTTTTCTTCATATTGCGTCAAGCAGTAGGTGTTTTTTTGAACATGGAAAAATTTATGGCTGAAATCCATACCTCGCCTAGCTTTGAACCCTCTCATACTTAAATTGAGGTTGACGTAAATCCCCCAGCCCTTACTGGAAAAGCTTTTCAGCTATTTTTAAAATGGGGCTGTTGACACCCCGATGGCTGAAAGGCTATACTGAGTTTAGGTTGACGAAACAGCACCTTGAAAATCAAATATATCAGTGCCTCCAGATGTAGGCAGTTGAAACCACAAATAATCCCTATCAGGGATTGAAACAAGGTACTGAACTGGGTCGGCTAAGTGCTTGAAGGTTGAAACCACAAATAATCCCTATCAGGGATTGAAACAAGGTAGACCACGCACCCCTTACGGCGTTAAACGAGTTGAAACCACAAATAATCCCTATCAGGGATTGAAACAAAATCCTTCGCCTGGGGCGTTTTTTTATCACAAAGTTGAAACCACAAATAATCCCTATCAGGGATTGAAACATTGATGTTGAAATTAATGAAGATAGGTCAGAGGGTTGAAACCACAAATAATCCCTATCAGGGATTGAAACTAGTGCAGGTTCCCTCTCAATCCAACTCCGCCTTGAGTTGAAACCACAAATAATCCCTATCAGGGATTGAAACGCAGTTCTTCTTGGTATGCAACATAACCAATGCGTTGAAACCACAAATAATCCCTATCAGGGATTGAAACCATGAAGCAGATTATTGAGGATGGGCATCTGGCAATGTTGAAACCACAAATAATCCCTATCAGGGATTGAAACCTGATGGAATGGTACACCTCAACAATCTCTTTAGTTGAAACCACAAATAATCCCTATCAGGGATTGAAACGTTGGTGCTGATGTTGCAAACGCTGTGAGGACAGCGTTGAAACCACAAATAATCCCTATCAGGGATTGAAACCTGATATTTTTTGGCTTTTTAATCGGAATAAACTGTTGAAACCACAAATAATCCCTATCAGGGATTGAAACTTTGCTTGATGCTGTGATACCATCGGAAAAGTCAAGTTGAAACCACAAATAATCCCTATCAGGGATTGAAACCTTGGTTCCTTTGAGGATGCCGTATAAATTCCTGGTTGAAACCACAAATAATCCCTATCAGGGATTGAAACACTTCCGGTATAGCAATAATTTCAAAGGTTGTTTGTTGAAACCACAAATAATCCCTATCAGGGATTGAAACCAGGTGGTGGTGGTGTATATGGATAATAGTTTAGTTAAAACCACAAATAATCCCTATTAGGGATTGAAACGTTTCGCGCTTTTAGCTTCGGTCAGTTTTCAGTAAGCACTTTTCAAACCTCTTTGGCGGTTGCTACACCATTACTAAATACCCACTAAATATTTCATACCCAGGAGTAACAAGAAAATGCCATATAATTTCTTGATCATTTCACCGCTAATAAATGGCTGATTAGCAAATAACGCCCCAAAGAAATTACCCACTATGAGACCAATGGCGATAATGATCGCATATTTAATATTGATATTGCCGTTGCGATAATAGACTGCTGCGCCTAAAATCCCAATAGGTAAAATTTGCGCTGCAATAGAAGTTCCAGTGGCAAACTTTTGATCCAAACCAACTAACAACACCATTGCGGGAACCATGATTGCACCACCGCCAATACCAAACATTCCCCCAGCAACGCCAGCGACTAAACCAATGATCAACATTTGAATAACTATATTAGACATATTAATTAATTTTTATATGCAGATTTGATTAGAAAGTATGGATTTGGGTAACATCCCATGAACCCCTTTTTGGGGACTATTGACAAATTGAGTAATGTGAAAATTCACGGCTAAACTACACAATACATAAGCATCTTCCGGCGACAAATTGGCGAACCGTTTCAGAAAATCAATCATGTTGTTCACAGCTAGCTCTAAGGCTGTATCTAAAGTTGGGGCAAAACCCATTGTGATGATATCGGTTGGGGTTTCAGCAATCGGTATTGTCAGTTGTAAATCCTGGCGCAAGGTTAGCTTGATTTTACCATTCATGGAGGTTTCTAGGGCAGTGACATTCACTTCCCCATCTCCTTGGGTGGAGTGTCCATCACCAAGGGAAAATAATCCACCAGGAACAAACACGGGTAAAAATAGGCGGGAACCTGCTTGGAGTTGACGGTTATCAATGTTACCACCGTAATTACCAGGTGGGATGGAGTTGCGGGTATTTTCTGGGGTAGCAACACCAAGGATGCCAAAAAAGGGTTTCAGAGGAATTTTGATGCCACTATTAGCGGGAAATTCGGCGATATTGTGGGCTAAATCCAGGGGAATGAATCTCAGCGCAGGTTGAGTAAATTGCTGTGGTAACGCACCCCAACCGCTACGAATGGCATTGAAACCCACTGGTAAACTAGGTGCGATCGCTTGTAATTCTATCTCCAAAACATCACCTGGTTGAGCATCTCGCACATAAATTGGCCCTGTGAGTAAATGTGGTCCGCGAGCAACTTGGCGTTCTGGGGCTAAATTTTGACAAATATCCCGTAATTCTGGTGTGAGAAACTCCGGTGGTGCTTGGTCGTGAACGTAATAACCAGTGTAAGTTTCCACGTCTATGGTATCGCCAGAATCAATGGTAAGTACTGGTGCGAGTAAATCGGAGAAACCACCAAGATGTACAGTATCTCTTGTGGCTTTTAAAATGTGATGTGTCATTTCAGAATTGATTCCCTTTTTATCGGCGATAATTGCGATGCACTGGGGGGCTAAATTGTGGTTGATTTATTTGACTATACTTAGATTTACACCTCATACTATACATGGACATCTGACTGAAAAAGTTATATAATTGTCGTTATTAAAGTAAATTTACGTAGTGTAAAATTAGCCTAACTTATAGTAAAGATTTTCTGCTGATTTAGCAGAATTTTCCCAGCATTCTATTAATATAAAAAAGTCTTGAGTAAGGAAGAGTAAAGAAATGGATGTAAAGTTGATTTTATTGGGATTAACAGTTATATTCACTGTTTCGTGCCTGTTCTTTGGCACTAAAAACGGATTTTATGATTCAGATAACTATCACGGTAATGGCTCTGCACATTAACAAGAAAAACTCCATTTAAGCCCAAATCTGAGTCTGGCTGATTAACCAAATTTTGGGAACTGAGTTGAGTTCGGTGTCAGCCTCTTCCCTAATCAACTATTTAAATTCTCAGGATTTAGCAGCAGACAATACAACTTACCTGTAGGTGACAAAACCAAGATTCTGAATAATTCTTGGCTTTTGAGGTATGTTGATGATTATCAGGTTAAAGCGGAGGCAAGGATGAGGGATAATCTGTGGGCATCCTCTCGCGTCGGTGCTGAAGAGGCAACTAGTGAGTTAAACTGTTTGCCTTACAGTGTCCAGCATCATGATGAGGGTGTGTGTTTATTAGTGCGGATGGGACCACACCGGATTTTACTAGATTGTGGATTGGAGGATATTTCATCATTACTGACTGTTGTGGCTGAGTCACCCATGCCAGCAGATTTAGTTTTGGTAAGTCACGCTCACCCAGACCACGCTAGAGGGTTGCTAAACCTGCATCAAAGTTTTCCTCTGTTACCTATTTATGCTAGTGAGGTAACTAGTAAGTTATTACCCCTTAATTGGTTAGATCAACATCCCCAAAAGATTCCTCAGCTTTGTCATGCTTTGCCGTTGCGATCGCCTGTAGAAATTTTAGAAGGTCTAGTGGTGGAATTATTTCCCGCCGGACACTTACCAGGGGCGGTAGCAATTTTATTGACATATACCACTGAGCAGCGTGCTTATAAGCTACTGTACACAGGGGATTTTTTCTTGTCTAACTCTCGGCTGGTGGATGGTTTGCGTTTAGAAGAGTTGCGGGGATTAGATATAAATGTACTGATTATCGAGGGTACTTATGGAACATCCCGTCATCCCCACCGCCGCCACCAAGAAAATCAACTAGCGGAGCGGATTAATCGGGCGATCGCCGAAGGTTGTTCTGTACTACTACCCACACCAGCTTTAGGCTTAGGTCAAGAATTGTTGATGTTATTACGTTCTCATCACCACTTCACGGGAAGAGATTTAGATATTTGGGTTGATGGTGCGGTGGCGACAGGTTGCGATGCATACTTGGAACTACTACCTCACTTACCACCATCAGTACAGAATTTCGCCCGCCACCAACCATTATTTTGGGATGAGCGAGTCCGTCCGCGAGTTCGTCGTTTACACCCCGAAAATCTGGCTACTGTGGGTAAGTCTCCCTGTATTGTGCTGACAGACTCCACAGCTAATTTAAACCAATACTGTCAACCAGAAACTGGCCCTTGGCTAATTCTGTTACCAGAAAAAATTGATATACAAATTAATCAGGAATATTCCGCAACCACCAGCGATGAAAGTTATCTTCTCGCCCAACACAGTGATGGTCCGGGGACAACTCAGCTAATTCATAATTTACGTCCCCAGCACGTTGTTTTTGTCCACGGTTCCCCAGCATACTTAGCAGATTTGACTAGCTTGGAAGAACTCCAAAACCGTTATCATGTTCATTCTCCACTGGCTGGGACTTTAGTAGAACTGCCCATTGGGGAAACATTTTTACAACCTGCACCCCCAGAAACTAACTATGAGGGGGAACTCACAGAGTTGGGAACAGTGATTACAGTCAGTTTACCCAATAGCATTACTGATGACCCTCGTTGGCGACAATTTGCTGATACTGGTTTAATTGAAGCGCGTTGGCAAGGTGAAGAAATAGTATTACGGGGATTGTCTCCCAGAGAACTGCTACAACAAAGTGGCGATCGCTACACTTGGTCTGATATAGATTGTTGTGGGACTTGCCGACATCAAAGAGGTCAACGGTGCTGGAATCCAGCCTCTCCCCTACATAATTTTAAAGTCACCCTTGAGGGTTACTGTCCTGCTTTTGAACCCCTATCTAATTCTGAAACCCAAACTTAAATGATGAGTCCCCAGTTACCTAGAATACTGAAGACTCACCAAAATTTTTTCAAGATACGATAAATCGGCTCTCTACTCAGGATTAGATTCCGGAGAATGTTTATGAATACGTTCTGATTCTGGACAATCTTCCGTCATGAGAAACTCTACGTTACCTCGTGGTACTGAGGCTAACTTTTGGGTTACAGAGCCAATGCTTTCTAGACGAACCATTTCCTCCCAAGCACAAACCTCGTCTTCCTCATCTGTTTCATAGCGTAGAGTCACTAAATCCCCTTCTATATCGAGGATGCGGGCGCGTTCAATCCAGCGCTGCTGGTCCCGCAAGAATACACATACCTCGCGCCCGTCGCAACACAGTTGATAAATCTTGCGGTGTAGCATATACTGCTTCTACCTTTTTAAACAACGTCGTTAAACCTGTAAAATTTTGGGTTTTACCCCATAGGGATACACACCTTTAAGAAATTAGTTCTGAGGTTCAGAACTACTGGGGTCTTATGATTGTACCCATAGAATTGCTGTTATTGGGCAAAACCTACAGGAATTTCTGGTCATAGACTCACAGCTGCTGCACCTGTTGAACAAAATCTCCTTCAGGTCTTCAGCCAATGTCTATCTCATAGAGATAACACAATTCGGTAATTCTCCTAACCAGGCGAATATTTGCTGGTGAGTATTTCCAGAAATATGTAAGAAAAAATACTCCAAATTAAGCATTGATCGCGGTTGTTTGATTTGCTTAGTTGTAGTCATGGGCATTGCTGGGAAGTCTGGGAACTCTGCTTTATTTTTATCCCTATGTATTTGATCTTAACTCATCTCTTGCCGACCTTAAGCCTTTTCCACAACAATCGGTAAAGAGTTTTGAGTTCATGCACTAAAAACTTGAAGCTAGGTGTGCGTAAGATCAGGAATTTCCCACTACCATGCAATGACAGAATTACCGAGTTTGATATTGACGTAGAAATTGTAGAGGTAGTGCTGAGGATGCTTCTCTTTTAATTTGACCAGCAGTAACTGCTTCATATAAAGCTGAAAGGATTGCTAAGTCTTCTGTGCAGTAGCACTTAGTGGTCAAAACTTGATTGATTAAACCCTCAGATTCAACACTAAGATATCCAGTTTGGAAGGCAGATTCAACGAGTGTGCGAATCATTTTGCTTAGGGTAAGGTGGACATTATCTCTTTCCTATTGTGGAATAGATTTTAGTTTTATTCATTGATATGAAACTGATACTAAGAATGATTAGCATCACAAAATAATGTGATTTAGATCACAAAAATTCTTTAATGAAGTTATTGTTAGGGTGTGAAACTATGACTAAATTGCCATAATCAATTAATCAAGATGAGAAAAAATCGATGTATAGATTGCGTGGCGGGGCTATCACTTACCTAAAAGAGAAGATTTATTCATTCAAATGTGTACTTTATTTACTTCTTAAATCGGATATCTAGAAGCTCAACAACTAGACATGGAAAGTTATAAACTTGGTGATATCATGCTTTTAGTGGGTCAAAAGAACTTGAATCAACCTAAATTAAACTGAAATAAATATCACTCAGTATTAGGCAATTACTGAAGAAATTGGCGGAAATCCTGATCTTTGTGACTCAATTGCACCCAGTCTAGATTCAGGGACATAAATTTCTGCACTAAGCGATCGCACGCCGGGCGTTCAGTGGCATAATGTCCAGCATCAATTAAAATCAGATGGCGATCGCGGCTTTCCTGAAACTGATGGAACTTACAATCAGAAGTTAAATAAACTTGAGCCTGAGTTTTAACTACCTCCGAAATGAAATCAGCGCCGGAACCACCTAACACAGCCACCCGTGAGATTTCCTGCTGTAAGTCAGCAGTGAGGGAGAAAATCAAATTTGGCGAAGCGAGTCGGGTTTGAATCGTGGCTAGTAACTTTTGTAAACTCATAAATGGTTCTAGTAAACCAACCCGCCCATAGCCTAATCCGCCTTGTGTGGGTACTATGGGTGTGACTGACTGCAAGTCTAAAATTTGCGCCAAAACATCAGCAGTACCATCTTGGACTTGATCGAAATTTGTATGGGCGCTATAAACACCGATATTATGCGTAAAAGCTAATCGTGCTATTTCCGCTATCGGTTCACCAATACGTAAAGATTTGGGAGGATGAAAAATTAGTGGATGGTGAGCAAAAATTAGATTAGCATTGAGAGCGATCGCTTCCTGCATCACAGCTAAAGTCGGTGTTAAACAAACTAAGACCCGTGCCTTTTCTGATAACACACCAGGCTGAATTTGCCAACCGCAATTATCCCAACTTTCAGCCCAAGCGGGATTTGCCCATTCTTCAAACCAAGTAATTAAATCAGCAATTTTCACACAAATACAATCCTCGGAAACTAATATGTGATGATTGAGTTCTTTAACTCTAGTGATTTGCTCAAGTTTATAACAGATTATTGAGGGAGCAAAAAAAATTAGACTGTATTGCTAGAAGATACTAAAAACTTGGGAACTCTTAGTTTATAGACAAACGCCAATTTATAGGGGAATACATTGATGCTTTCAACAAACGGCGAATATCAATCTTGGGATATAAAAGAAACAGTTTTGCCTGTAGCGTCAAGTTTAACGGAATCTGAAAACACAGATACAGAAGCAACTGTTGGCTCACCTACCAAGTTTTCCGGTCATTATAATGACTCGATGGAAATGTATAGTCCAGCAGAGACTGTTGCTGAGTATCTTGATACACACACCTCTTGGTTTTCCCGTTGCGCTGAACCGATGAAGGTACAACCCCTGGGCGAAAATGGTTATGCTTTGATTGTTGGTCGCTTTGGGTCTTTTGGTTATGACGTAGAACCAAAAATTGGTTTAGAACTTTTACCTCCAGACGCAGGAATCTACCGGATTCGCACAATCCCAGTGCCAGACTACCATCCACCAGGCTATGATGTGGACTATCAAGCATCGCTACAGTTAGTAGAAACTACCGTTAACAACGCTCCTGGCGGTTTAAATGAGATTACACGCATTGAATGGGAATTGGATTTGGTAGTTGATATTCACTTTCCCAAATTTATTCAACGATTACCCCAGTCTTTAGTTAAATCTACAGGCGATCGCCTACTCAATCAAATCGTCCGTCAAATATCCCGCCGCTTAACCCGCAAAGTCCAGGAAGACTTTCATCAATCTCTGGGAATCCCCCTTCCTCGCAATTCCCAGAAAAAACGCTGAAATAAAGTTTAAGAAAAGGAAAGGGAGCAAGGGATTTGAGGTCATTTGTCATTAGTCATTAGTCATTGGTCATTTGTCATTTGTCAGTAGGAAATTATAATCTTCCCCCCTGCTCCCCTTCGACTGCGCTCAGGGCAAGCCTGCACCCTGCTCCCCTGCCTCTTCCCCCCTGCACCCCTTACTCCTAACTAATAACTAAGCATTAGTGAGAATTTTTTGGACAATTTGCACCCCAGTAATGGCTTGCCAAGTAAATAATCCTAAAAGCCCAAAATTCAGAGCAATATGAGTCATCCGCGCCCAATTTGCTCCTTTTTGCATAAAAGGAGATAAAGCAGCCGAAAATGCAATTAGACCTGTCATTCCCAGTCCTGCCAGTAAATGCGGCCCCACAAATAACTTACCGTTATTGATGTAAGTAACAGCCATACCACCAATCGCACCTGCTACCATTAAGCCTAAGAGTATAGAACCCACTTGGTAGTGCTTAACGTTGTATTTACCTTTTATCAGTTCTTTCTTTTGATCACCTTGAGCGCCTCTGGTGCGCTGTACTTGTAATCCCAGATAGGCAGCATAAAGCGAGAGTGCTAATAGTCCCCACATGGTGACTGGGTGAAAAAAGTTTAACCAATATTTAACTTCAGATGACAGTTCCAAGTTCATAGTGTTCTCGCCCAATTCTTAAATCTTCATAAAAATTAGCATAACTCTAATTTCTGTGCTTAAAGTTGCCAAAATTGAAACTTGTGAAGAATTGAAGGAAATGCAGAGGTTAATTACGAATTAATTTACACCTCTTGCCAAAGTGGTGAAAGAATTTCAGACTAATTTTGGGGACTAGACTCACAAAACCTGCTGTTGTCGGGAATATTCATCATGGAAAATCAAGATATCTTGCTGCTCAAGTCTGCTAAGAGTGGCGATATTAAGGGCGTGTGTATGCTGTTAGATGCTGGTGCTGAGGTTGACGTTAGCGATCGCCACGGGACTACAGCTTTAATGTTGGCGGCTAATTTAGGTTACACCGAAATTGTGCGATCGCTATTAGATGCTGGAGCAAACATCAACTTACACAGAAAACGTTACGGTTTAACAGCTTTAATGTTAGCGGCTAGTAATAATCAACTAGACATTGTGCAGCTTTTATTATCTAGAGGTGCTGATGTTAATGCGATTAATGAAGATGGCAGCACAGCTTTAATGGCTGCGGCGCTTAAAGGTTATCTTGATATAGTACAAGCCTTACTAGCAGCTGGCGCTCAAGTAGATATCACAGACAAAGATGATGATAACGCCTGGAAATTGGCTGTTAAATCCGGTAACGTAGCAGTTTTGTCACTCTTGTTACAACATGGCGCGGATATCAATCACCCAGATGCAGAAGGTGAAACAGTTTTAATGATGGCTGCGGACTGGGGAAATTTGGATATAGTACAAGCATTACTAGCAGCCGGGGCTAATGTCAATCAAAGAAATGAATATGGTAGTACGGCGCTATCAGCAGCAGTCGCCGCCGGACACAATGCGATACCTTCGGTGAGCGTAGCTATCGCATCTGCTTTACTAGATCAAGGTGCGGAAATTAATCTTCAAGACCAAGATGGTGAAACAGCGCTACATCTAGCGGTTGTTGAAGGCTATATAGACCTAGTAGAACTATTACTTAACCGAGGTGCAGATTCCCAAATTACAAACAACCTGGGTGATACACCTCTACTTGTCGCCGCATTGCAGGGACATAGGCAAATCCTGGAGTTATTACTGCATTCCGCTAGCCAAATGAGTGCAACAACTCTGGGTATACCCTTGATGCTCGCCATATCTCAGGGACATACAGACATAGTAAAACTATTACTAGACTACGGTGCTGATGCCAATAGTTTAGGTAATGATAGCAAAACAGCTTTAATTAAAGCCGCAGAAGGTAACTACACAGGAATTATCCGGTTGTTACTAGCCAAGGGTGCAAATGTCAACTTTCAGGACTTAGCAGGAGCAACAGCATTGATGTGGGCAGTGTCTGGGGGCTATAGTGGCGCTGTACAAATACTTCTTCAAGCTGGAGCAGATGTCAATCTAAAAAATCGGGGGGGTTATACTGCTTTAATGATTGCAGAATTTAATGGTTATCAGAATATATTGCAGAGTCTACAAAAAGCTGGCGCACAGGAATAGTTTTTCTGTATAAATAATTAAGAAAATAAAACTCCGCCGCAACCTTTTTAAACTGGCCGCGTCGGAGTTGGAAAAATAGAACCACTAAGGTATTACAGGCAAAATGTTTTTACCTTGGTGCTTCCTACTGTGCTAGATAAGATAAATATATAAGGTTTAATTATAGATAACAGTATTATAAAGAGCTATTTTCTTGTATCATTATTAAACAGTAATCAAAAATGATTAATTGCTGGGAAACTTAGAAATCAGGTTTAGTGCGATCGCTACACTAAGAGATAGTTTTTTTATGTAATTTCCTTTACTATATTTCCCAAATCCGGCAAAAAAATTAGCTTCCTACCCAATTAGTGAGAGACAAAAAGCGATGGCTCCCTTCTATCCCCCACTTGGCTAAAAATTAAGTTAAAATACCTTTTTAAGTTGACGAATTTGATTCTTGACTTGACCTATGGCTGATTCCAACTTACTTTTTTCTATGGGTGCTGGTATATTAGCCGCAGGTAACGCCGGATTTAAATGACGATAATATTCCCAAGTTTTCCAGTAGGGACAACCGGGTTGAATCCGAATCCCCGCCCAGTGCAGATATTGTAGAGGCTGATTAACTTTCGGGTCAACGAGAATATTAGCTTCGGGCTGAAAATGGGAACTTCCCGCCCAATTTCCTGGTGCTTTACCCTCTCTTTTCACTATATTAAAGCGACGGGAAATCCGCTTCAGTAACATATAGTTAATAATAGGTTGGTCGGAAGTCTTTTCAGAAAAGTCAAAGTATTCTGGATGTTCTGCACACTCGGTAAAAATTTCATACAAATCATTCTCGGAGACTAAATTTTTCTTAGACCCCCAGAAACCACCATTGAAAATATCTTTAACTTCTGACTCAGTAAATACTTTCTCTTCTAATACGTGGGGACTAAATACATTTTTAATTCCCCCCAAATGTTGATAGTCACAACAAATAAAATCTGATGTTGCTAGATAGTTGAGATTATCAATTATCTTTTCAAACACAACTATATCTGTGTCAATATACAGAAATTCATCAAATGGGCCAAACCAACAAGCCTGCTTGCGGAATTGATTGGGACGAGCGAAAAATTTGCCCCCAAAGGTTTCATGCAGATTTTGGGAAAGTCGCTCAATAAAATCTAAGTCTTCGTAAACTGTGACTCCATAATATTTATTGAGTGTATTGGCGATATTGTGATAATTTTCATCATAAGGAATCATCACAATAGGGCTATCTGTATCATATAATCTAATACTATTGAGTAAGGCAATAGACTGATCCATCACCTTATCATTCGCAATAATATAAATTCCCCGACTCATGTTATTTACCTCTAGCTGTTAGTCCTAATTTGCGGAAAATTCGCTTACCTAAACTCGGAGGAGCATTATATGCTTTGGCTTTAGTTGTGAATTTTGGTCGCTGTTCTGGTTCATGTAAATAGCGATAATGTAGGAAAATATCCCGATAGGGAAAATCAATGTTTTCTCCCTCACAAACTCTATTAAATAATTTCGATTTTAAGCCAATATAGTGAAGATAAGTTAATCGTTTACCGTGATCATATAAAATATTATCTTCAGCTTTAAAATGATCAGAACTTACACAACAGCCTGTTTTCTGATCTTTAGGAAGTTCCAGAGCCAAGTTACAGCTAGAGATTCCCGAACGCATTACCATATAATTGAGAATAGTTTGGTCAGGAGCCATATCATAGAGAATTTCGGCTTCTCCTGCGCGGAGTTTTTCTAGTAATGATTCTCGCATTTGGGCATCAAATACCCCTTTTTTAGAAGCATAAAATCCCGAACAAAATATTTCAGTTTGCAGTCGTTTTGGTGAAAATATTTCGGTTAATTTTGCCGAAGATTGATGATAAACATGAGATGAATCTGTGTACTGAAAATCATATACTACCCAATCATTGTGATTTAACTGGTTAAAAACTTCTGCTAATGGACTCATTAATAAAGTGTCGGCATCCATATAGACAAAGCGGTCAAAAGGTCCATCAAATGCACCATAACGTCTATGAGTACCAACGCGATAATATTTGTCATTACCTAATTTCAACCAATGTGCTTGGGCGCTGGGATGAGCATCCCAAATCTGGCAAACAAACTCATCCCATTGCTGAATTGACTCTTGATTATCGTAAATCTGCACATGGGGGCGATGAGCAATTTCCGCAGTAATTTGTGTTGTATTGTCATCATAAGGATAGATACAAACGGGCATATCTTGGCCATAAATTACCTCTATACTATTCAGTAGAGCAATAAGTTGGTCATAAACTCGGTCGTTAGCCAGGGTACAAATACCATCCATATAAAAATTCCTAATTTAGCCAGAAACTTTAGCAACAAATTCTGATAACCAGTTCATTAGATTTAATTTATGTAAAATAATTTGTCTAGCTTCTGCGATCGCATCTTTAGCAGCATACCAGGCATCAGGAGTAGCCGTCACTTCCTGAATGTAGGCGATACCTTTTTCATCCAAACTTGGTAAACGCAAAAAACTCCCCGGTGGTAATAATTTATCAGCAGCAGAACCACCATAATAAATTGGTAGACACCAAGCCAATAAAGAATCCCATAATTTTTCACTTACATACCAATCATTTTCGGCATAATTTTCAATGGCAAGGTTATAGTAATAAGGAGCCATGCCATGCCATTTATTCGCCAATTCTCCTGATTTTTCTGCCCATGTTGGTAAATTCCGCCCATACAAATCAAATTTAATCCCGCTTGTTTGCAAAGATTCTAAAAATTGTAATCTTTGACGATGGTTAGCTGTGCGATCAATCCCAGAGGTAATCCAACTACAAGGATAACTTTTTTCAGGTGGTGGCATTTCATTTAATTCCCGAAACGAGTTACCAAGATACCAAATTGCAGGCATATAGTCAGGAGTGGGCGCAAAATCATCAGGCCCGGAAATATAGCCGCAATATTTCTGAGCTTCCTGGTATGATCTTTGATGATTTTGGATAACTTCATCTAGTGGTGGTTCCCGCAATAAATAAATTATCTGTTCTTTGCAGACTCCTCTGAGTAAAGAATCAATATTGACTTCAGTTCTAGGTTGTCTGTGACGAAAACGCTTTAACCAAGATTTTGGTTGGGGGGGTTTAGGAAAATCAAACTGATACATGAGTATAAAATCGGGTTTTGGAGCCAAGGACTGCATTTGGATGTTTCCCCAAATTCCCGATATATTAGGGGTTTGTTGCCAGAGCCAATCTGCTCTGTTACTGAGATTACGATAACTGCTAATCATGCCAATGGTTTTTGTGTTCATATAAATTTATAAGTCCAGTAATTACTTTTTTCAAGGGTTATTGTAATTAATAATTGCAGTTTTTTGAAATATGCAACTGCTACGTAGTTATTTCAGGAATTTAGCATTGTTGAGGAGCTAAATATTTTATCGGTTTATCAAAGTTAACTAAAGCTTCAATTAAATATCTAGCAGATTGATAAGATTCGGTAATTAATTTACTTTGTTGGGGATTGATGGGTTTTAAACTATCATCTAATTGGGAAATTACACTGAGTATTGTGTTGAGATGTTGGCGAGCTTCTGCGGCAATCTCTGCAAACTGAGAATCGGAATACATGGTATTTTTATTTCTAACAGGAGATGATATTGCTTGCTCTTGTATTTGCCCTTGAATAATATCTTCTAAAACATCGATACTTGTCATGGTTTTAGAGGTGAATTTATAGGATTTATTTAGTAAATCCTGCTGTTCTTCATAGTTGGCTACCATACCGTCAATTAATAAGTTTAAAACCCCAATCATGGAGTTAACTCGTATCCGTAATTCCTCAGAAATCCGTGTGAAGTTCTGGCTGCTTTGGGTGGATGTTTGGGGGCGATCGCTAAATTGCATGGAGTACAGATGTGAATAGTAACCACCCTTGCGTAAAAGTTGTTGATGAGTTCCTACCTCTACTACACGCCCTTGTTCTAAAACAGCAATTTGATCAGCTTTCTGGACTGTGGAAAGGCGGTGAGCAATTACTAAGGTGGTGCGACTACGACTGAGATCATCAAGTGCAGATTGTACCAAGCGTTCGGAAACTGTGTCTAAGGCGCTGGTGGCTTCATCTAAAATCAGAATTTCGGGATTTTGCAGTAGGGCGCGGGCGATCGCTAATCTTTGTCTTTGACCACCAGATAACATGACACCGCGATCGCCAATTAGAGTGTTAAATTCCTGGGGT
The DNA here is from genome assembly GCF_034931085.1 of Nodularia harveyana UHCC-0300. Lineage (NCBI taxonomy): Bacteria > Bacillati > Cyanobacteriota > Cyanophyceae > Nostocales > Nodulariaceae > Nodularia > Nodularia harveyana. The sequence goes on from NZ_JAYGHG010000006.1 coordinate 22,600, forward strand.
AATTTACTAATAAACTCGTAAGCATTAGCCTGTTTTGCAGCCGTGATAATTTCATCCAGTGTTGCTTTCGGTTGCCCATAAGCGATGTTATTCTGTACTGTGTCATTAAATAAAAAGGTATCTTGACTGACAATACCCATTTTCTTTCGCAGAGATACGAGATCAAAGTCGCGTATATCCCTATCATCGATGGTAATACGTCCAGATACGGGGTCATAAAATCTCGGTAAAAGGTCTGCTAATGTCGATTTACCAGCACCAGAACCACCGACTAAAGCCAACGTAGCACCACGGGGTAAAAATAAATTAATATCTTGAATGACTAACTTTTCATAACCAGGGTAGGCAAATGAAAGAGATTGAAAATGTATACCCTCCTGTAATGTTGTGTAGGGAATATTTCCCTGATTCATAAAAGGCTTATTATTTCGATTTAAAAAATCAGTGATGATGGCTACACTTGTAGAACTATTGGCAAAGCTACTACGCAGACTATTTAACTGAGAAATTAATGGCAATAATCGCAGCAGCACTAATAAATATGTTAATAGTACGGCGGAAAGAGTAGAAATTTGGTCTGAAAAGAAAGTTCGGCTCAAAAATATAATCACCAGTAAGGATGCAATTCCCATTACCTCACTGACTGGTGCGATCGCTTGCGAATTAACTTGAGATTGAAAATCGGCTGCTTCTCGATCTCGTATGAGTTTCTTAATTCGTAAATATTCTTTTACTTCATTTCCCGTCGCTTTCACTAATCTTATGCCATTCAGTGTTTCTAGCACAGCAATTGAATAGGCTTTAGACATTTCACTCAGTTGCTTACCAAAGTTTTTAGAACGGTAAATAGCATACTGATTTATTAGGGTCACAAAAGATAGTAAAAAAGCCGAAGCAACTGTCAATTGCCAAGAAATTGACAGCAATATGATCACAAAAACTGAAATAGTAATTACTAAAATAACTAATTTTATTATATTAGACATAGCACTGGCAGTCCGACTAATTTCTCCACCAAGGCTATTGATTAAATCGCCAACTTTCATCTTCGCATAATAATCTATATCCACCTCCATTAATAATTTCAGCCCAGATTCGCGTATATCTGATGTCAGCATTCGCGTGAAAGAACTCGATGACAATATACTGGCATAAGTAGCGATATTTTTTAAAATAATTATCAACAAAATTGCCCCAGCCATTACCCCTACACGGTAATTTTCTGGGACGTTATCAAATGGATTTATAATAATTTTGAGAATAGGGGGAGCATTAGTAAAATCTACCTCTTGTCCGACCATTTTTAAAATTACTGGTACGATCAGCGCTGTACTAACCCCATTAAATAAAGCCCCAGAAAATCCTAACAATATGGTTAGAATTATCCAACCTGGATAGGGTTTGGCAAACCTGAGTAGTAATTTACTAGTAGACATTGGTTATTTATATCACAATTTAGTAATTATTAATATAATTTATCAACTTATGGTATATTTAGCAACCACAAATATATTAATATCAAGCACATCTTCTCTCTACTTGAGAAATCAACTTATCCCCTAAATATAGCTAGCAGGATTGTAAAAATTCACATACTTACACCTCAACTTTACAACAGCTTTAAAATTTCACAACCAAATATTTATAACTGGGAAATTAGAGAATTGAGGGTAGAAGCCATAGTCTCTAAACTATATTTTTCTATACATCTTTCCCTCGCTCTTTTACCCCGCTCATTTGCTAATTCTATATTCTCAAATATCAATTGAATTTTTTGAGCAATTTCTTCAGGACAACTAGGTTGAACTAAATAACCAGTCTCTCCCAAAATTTCAGGAATATCTCCCACCATAGTAGATAATATAGGTTTAGCCATTGCCATTCCATCAGACAGCTTTAGAGGAAACTGAGCGCGAGCAGTTAGAGTATCTCGTTGAGGAACCACTATAATATGAGCAGCAGCTAATACATGAGGCATCATTTCTATAGGACACTTTGGTAATTTAATTATCCAACGTCCCCATTTCTCCATCAGCTGCTGATCATAATTGTCATAAGGGCTACCACCGACAATTACTAATCTTAAATCTGCTTGATTTAACTGCTCCAGAGCTATTAATATATCTTCAACCCCTTTATGAGGTCTGGGTGCGCCGGGAAACATTAAAATCCTCCACTGAGAGAGACCATAATATTCTCTGCTAACTTCCGCATCATATTTATTAGGGTCAAACATCGCCGTATCTTTACCGTTGGGTACATAAACACCGCCAAACCGTTGTTGGAGAAACTGAGTATCTATTGTGATTGCATTTGCACGAGATACTAACTTTTCTATCCACTTCACGTAAAGGGGATGGTCGGGAAATTTCAATGCACCATTCTTTTTAAAGATATCTCTATATAATTGTTTCAGACTTGGATGATACTTCCATTCATCACCACCATACCAACTTAGTTCCCAGTCATCCATATCTAAAATTAAGGGACGACTACTAGTGATTTTTTTAATTAAAGATATTCCAAAACTTGTAGGTTTAGGTTTAACTGCATAAATAATATCACCATCCAACTTATCCAAAAGCTGTTTGGCAGATCCGAAAAACTCAGGATAGTTTTTACCTGGAATTGAAACAACTGGTATTCCTAGTGGCGGTTTAGCATATAGTTCTTGTCCAAATAAAAATCCTATTACCTCTACTTCATAAGATATTTTTTGAAGTGTTTGGGCTAATAGAAATGCTCTAACGCTTCCACCACCAGATAAATCACTAACAACTATTGAGATTTTCATAGTTCTTAAAAACAATTTTCGAGAAATGGCAGCATGGAAATAATATCAGCGATAACTTTATTATTGATAATTGATAAGTCTTTTTGAATTTGCTCTATTTTAGTGCCTTGTTTTCTATGAACCTTTCGCGTATAATAGATAATATAGCTTTGAAGACAGTTTTAAATAGGCTCTTTTTCTTTGTGATGCACCAATGAATGAGTTACTTCACCCAGACTATCTGCGGTATTGCCAATACATAATGTAACTACGGCTTTCATAAATTCTCCTCATTATCTATTCTATAAATTTAGTTTAAAAGTTTTTGAATTTCGATAGAAAAATTTTCCCAACTCAAATTTTCAACAGTCTTCCTGATATCTGTTTTAACTCTGTATGCTTGTTCAATTAGTTCACATATTGTCTGAACAGAACTGTTGATATCAAACATAAATCCATTTTCACCGTGAATAATCAAATCAGGAGCAAATCCAGTTTTGCTGGCTACAGGAACTACATTACACATCATCGTTTCTACTAATGGAATTGGTCCTCCTTCTAGTTTGGCAGTGGAAACAAAAATGTCCATTTGGGCATAATATTTAGGGTAATCAGAGTAGGGAGCTTCAATATAAGAAAAATTAGGTAAAGCTTTCATTTCTGCAAATTTTTCGTATTTTTCCCATCCTTTTCCCAGCAAAATAAAATTTCTTGAGGGCATCATTTGAATAATATTAAAAATTCTTTCAGGTTCTTTTCGATAATAAAAGGCTGTACAGAAACCTACCGCACCATTTAAGCGTTCATGGGGTAGAAACATTTGTGGATCAGCCGCTCCTAAAATGTAGGTTACTTTCTCTGAGTTCAATCCCTGTGAAACAAGAAGCCTAGCAAATTGCGAACACATACATATTACCTTACTCGCTCTATTCATTACATAAATGAGTTCTTCGTTGCTGATTCCCAGGTCTGCACGGGGATGTGTATGAAAAACAAGTATTTTGCTTCCCCAAATATGAGGATTCTGTTTTAAGCAAATTGGTAAAAAAGAGTAATGTGCGAAAAAGTAGGCTTTAGAAGGTGGTAAAGAAGATTCTGAATAATGGAAGCAATACTTACCAGGAAAGTAAGTTGCGATTTCTCTACATATAGCTTCAAGTATCCAACCCTTTGCCAAATCTAAGACGACAAATACTAAGTCATACTCTTCTACTATCTTTTCTGGGTGCGACTGAAGCTTCCATTTCACCCCTATCAAAAATTTTAAGTAAGAAATTCCATAAGGGATGATATGGGCAGGGCTAGAAAATGTTTTTTCTATATGATACTTAATTTTTTTGAGTTTATTTTTAATAATAATAGGAATCATGTAATTTTGTTAGGGCTATTTTACAAGTTATTTAACTATATTTAATGCCAGAATTATTCATTGAGGTAAACTAAGTATATTTTTGACAGATTTTATTTTTCTTGATACAAAAGATATCAGTTTTTTTGAGCGTGGACCTCGATATTTTTCATAGAGTAAAAAATTTGGTGTAATTGATCTTAAGGTATTCAATATTTTTATGGAAGCTGTGTTAGTTGTTTTGATTTTTTTGTCGAATAAATAAACTGGTGTAGGTACTATTTTAATTAATCTATTAAATAAATCTTGATCTTTTTCTCTGATAGCTTCTTCGAGTAAGTATTCAATACCAATTTGACAATTTTGATTTAGTTCTGGATATGTTTGAGTTATATTTTCATAAAAAACTGTATAGTAGTTTTTCATATAATTCCAATTATTAGTTCTGTTTGATTTGTGCTTGGTATAGTAAGCACCAACCATAGGAGTATAAATGAAATTTGCACCCAATTTTAGAATATCTACTGCAAAATATCTATCACCTAATGCTTTGAGATGTTCAGGAAACTTTGTTTTACTTAAGATGTTTCTGTTCATAAGCATAGCTTGCTGAAGGCAAGGATGAGGTGAATCAGTGAGGAAGTCAGGTATGAGTAAACGTTGAATTAGTTGATCTTTATTCAGTAAACCGATAATATTTTCCTGAGTGTTAACAATATTTTCTTGAGCATCTATAAATACTCGTTCATAATTTGAGTAAAAAACTATATTTTCGCTATTTTGAATTTGCTCTAAATGGCTTAACTGAAATTTAATTTTGTCTTCATGAATCCAATCATCAGAATCTAGACATTGAATCCATTCTCCTTGAGCCTGTTGAACACCAAAATTTCGAGATGATGGTAGTCCGCTATTTTCTTTAAAGAAGTATTTAACTCGCTTATCTATAGTGATCAAATTTTTAGCTATCTGACGAGTATTATCGGTAGAACCATCATCTACAATTAGGCATTCCAAATCAGTAAAGGTTTGTGACAATACACTTTTGACTGAACGTTCTAGGTAGTGACCTTGATTAAAGCAATTTATAATAATTGACACAAGTGGAGTCATCTTTCAATAATTCCTTCTAGTAAGTAAAAATTTTATTGATTACCATTGACAACTTCCCACGGGTAGAAGCTGGGGGATTTCTGAGTGGTTATTTTCAAAATACCAAAGCACAGAACAAAGATAAAGAAAATCACTAATACTTCGTGTATATTAATGGCTGGTTGTTTTTGTATTTTCTGACCACGGGTACGGCATTATACTACCATAATTTATAAAAACTTACAGATAACATCAACAAAATACAACTAATATTGGTGTTGCTGAATTAAGGAATATATGAGATAGGATAATTGATAAATACTAATCATATCTTTATTTGTGGGTTAAGAAAAGCTAATGCAAGTAATCCGTCTACCGGTGCTTTCCGATAACTATATATTCTTACTGCACGATCGCCAACAGAATATCGCTGCTGTAATCGATCCAGCCGAAGCGCAACCGGTTTTAGAGGAACTTAGAAAACTGAAAGCTGAGTTAGTAGCTATTTTTAATACCCATCATCATGGTGATCATGTGGGTGGTAATACAGAGTTGATGAAAGTATTTCCCGAAGTAACGGTGTATGGTGGGGCTGAGGATAAGGGAAGAATTCCAGGACAACAGGTATTTTTGCATGAAGGCGATCGCGTGCAGTTTGGCGATCGCAATGCTACAGTTTTCTTTATTCCTGGACATACCCGCGCTCATATAGCTTACTATTTCCCGCCAATAACATCTGGTGAAGCAGGAGAGTTATTCTGTGGTGATACTCTGTTTGCTGGTGGTTGTGGTCGCTTATTTGAAGGTACACCCACTCAAATGGTGTCATCTTTGGGTAAACTCCGCGCTCTCCCAGATCATACCCGTGTTTGGTGCGCCCATGAATACACTTTAAATAATCTACAATTTGCGCTTACTGTAGATAGTGAAAATACGGAATTACAAAGGCGCTATGAAGAAGTAAAAAACGACCGTAGTCGCCAACAAGCTACTATTCCATCATTATTAGGGGTAGAAAAGTTGACAAATCCCTTCTTGCGTTGGGAACAAACATCATTACAATTAGTGACCAAAAGTAGTGATTCAGTCCAAACTTTTGCTCGTTTACGAGGAATGAAAGATAGATTTTAGTTAATTTGCTGGTTTTCCAATGGTTTAATCTCCAATAACTCTAGTTGGAATTGATCATCATCCAGTTTCACCACTATAGACTCAAAGGAAAGACCTTTTTTTCATCTAGTTGCACATTTTTTGGCGATCGCTATCAAATCCTCATAATTGATCCCTATTTTTTTCAGTCTGCGTATATAATGCAAGCAAGCACTTACACTCAGTTTTTGTCGGTGAAAACCTGCATGAGCAAGTTATGTCTTAGATCCAATAATCCTCGTGCGTTCACGTCGGGGAGTGTCAAAAGTTTTAGATATGCCTACAAAGTAATGATTTAGCAACCAAGGATTACCGAATTTCTAATCTGTATATAAAACAAGAAAATAAAGATGCAAAGTTCAGAATTTCCTGAGTCTCAAGTTTCTGCGGAAACAGAACAATCTGGCGTAACTGATACTGGAAATATTAAAGAGCAAGAGCCAGCATTTAAACCGGGTGAAAAGCGAAATTGGCGTTTAATTGTCGGCATCATGCTGTTAATTTTCGGCGGTGGCTTTGGTTGGTACTGGTGGCAAAATAGCTTTGCGGGTGATCCACCTCCGGGTAATCCAGCAGCTGGTCAACCAATGGGAATTCCGGTAAAGTTAGCCACTGTAGAAACTGGAACCATAGAAGACAGTTCAGTAATTAGTGGTTTTTTAGAAGCTCCTGGTTCCGTAGCCATTAAACCAGAAATTGACGCTCGTATCAGTGAAATTATATATAAAGAAGGCGATCGCGTCCAGAAAGGCGAGGTAATCATTCGCCTGCAAAGTGGCGATACCCAAGCCCAGTTAAGACAAGCAAAAGCAACATTAGAACGAAGCCAAGCCCGACTAGCAGAACTCAAAGCAGGTACACGCCCCGAAGAAATCGCCCAAGGCAAAGCCAGACTAACTCAGGCCGAAACCCGCCTGCAAAATGCCCAAGCTGGAGCGCGTCCAGAAGAAATTGCTCAGGCCAAAGCCCAAATAGAAGTAGCCCAATCTGACTTGGAATTGGCACAGTCAAGAGGTCAGCGATACCAACAATTAAGAACAGAAGGAGCAGTTTCCCAAGACGAACTAGAAGGATTTCTCCGAGAACAAAGAAGTGCCGCAGCTAGGCTGGAAGAAGCCCAAAGAAGGCTCGACCAACTCCGCAAAAGCCGAAGTTCAGATATTGATGAACTAGCTGCGGCTGTAGAACTAGAAAGACAAACCCTCAGACAACTAGAAAACGGCCCCCGTGCCGAAGAAATAGCCCAAGCCCGTTCTCAAGTCTCCGAAGCCGCTGCCCAAGTCCAGTTGGCAGAAGTCCAACAACAATACACAAACGTTGTCGCCCCTCTCACTGGTATCCTCGGTGATATCCCCGTCAAGGTAGGGGATTTTGTGAGTAAAGGAGACGATTTGACCACACTGAATCAAAATAATAAATTGGAATTGAATTTAGCCGTCCCTTTCTATGAAGCCGAAAGGTTGCGTGTAGGATTACCAGTACAAGTACTAGATGCCGAAGGCAAACCCGCAGCTACAGGTAAAGTAAGCTTTATATCACCCAACATCACAGTAAATACCCAGAATATTTTAGCCAAAGCCGTCTTTCCCAATACAACCAGCCGAATACTCAACCGCCTAAACGTCCAAGCCAGAGTCATTTGGGACGAACGACCAGGAATCTTAATTCCCACCGCAGCAATATCTCGCATGGGTGGACAGACTTTTGTCTTTCTAGCTCAAGCACCGTCAGAGTCGAAACCAGGAATGCCAGACCTCATAGCCCAACAACAACCCGTAAAATTGGGACCCATTGAAGGTAATAATTATCAAGTGATTTCAGGACTAGAACCGGGGGATAAAATAGTTGTTTCTGGCATTCTCAATCTGACCAACGGTGCGCCCATCATGCCTATGCCGGAAGAACCAGGTCAATAAAATTACCTAGTTACGAGTGGGCAAATCGAGTAGTGGAAAGGTAGGAATCATCTTTCTAGTCCCCAAACCCCAGAAAAAAAGGGGAGCAGGGGAAAAAGCAGAGATGCAGCAGGGGAAATTTTGTCCCAGTCCCTAATCCCTAATCTCTAATTCCCAAACCCCAGTCCCCAATCCCGAATTTACTTATGTTTATTGATTTCTTTATCAAAAAACCGGTTTTTGCGACGGTTTGTGCATTGATTATATTGTTGTTGGGATTGATTTGTATTCCCACACTCCCCATTGCTCGGTTTCCAGATATTGCTCCCACTCAAATCAACGTTACTGCCAACTTTAGCGGAGCCAGTGCAGAGGATGTAGAAAGTGGTGTCACCAACATTTTAGAAAGGCAAATCAACGGTATTGAAGGTATTCGTTACATTACTTCTAGTAGTAGTAATGATGGTTCTACGAATATTACAGCTACCTTCGATTCATCCCGCAATGCCGATATTGCGGCTGTAGATGTGCAGAACCGGGTTTCTTTTGCCCAGGCGCAACTGCCAGAAGTAGTACAGCGCACAGGTGTAAGAGTTTCCAAGCAATCTAACAATATACTCTTAGCGGTTGGTTTATTTGCTGAGAATGAAGAGTATGACAATGTATTTTTAAGTAACTATGCCGACCTTTACTTATCAGATGCTTTAAAAAGAGTCAACGGTGTCGGAAATGTCAGAATCTTTGGTGAACGTCGTTACGCCATGCGTATCTGGTTAGATCCCAATCGTCTCGCTAGTCGGGGTCTAACAACTGAAGATGTAGCCAATGCTTTATCCGAACAAAACTTGCAGGTTGGTGCTGGAACTATTGGTCAAGAACCGGCTCCAGAAGGGCAAAGATATCAAATCGATGTTCGCGCTGTCAGTAGACTCAAAGAACCATCGGAATTTGCCGAAATCATTCTGAGAACTAACGATGATGGCACTTTAATTAAGTTAAAAGATGTCGGTAGAGTCGAACTAGGCGCGGAAAATTACAATTCATTTTTGCGATATCGTGCTAAAGATGCCGTAGGTTTAGGTATTTATCAGCTTCCGGGGAGTAACGCCTTAGATGTAGCGCGAGGAGTTAGGGAAGAAATGGCGCGACTGGCTCCTAATTTTCCGCCGGGATTGCAATATGAGGTAGCCTTTGACACCACCCTATTTGTCGAAGAGTCCATGTCAGAAGTGGTCAAGACTCTAATTACAGCCATCATCCTAGTTGTAATTGTAATTTTTGTCTTCTTGCAGGACTGGCGCACTACTTTAATTCCCGCCCTGACTGTTCCTTTGTCTCTGATTGGGACATTTATTTTTGCCAAAATTTTTGACTTTTCCATTAATAGTTTGACTTTATTTGGTTTGACTTTAGCATCGGGGATGGTGGTAGATGATGCCATTGTTGTCGTTGAGCAGATTAGCCGTTTTATTCAAGATAAAGGTATGAGTCCCCGCCGGGCTGCTAGTGAGTCTATGGCGGAACTATTTGGTGCAGTCATTGCTACTTCCTTGGTGCTAATGGCGGTATTTATTCCCGTGGCATTTTTTCCGGGAACAACTGGCGCACTGTACCGACAATTTGCCTTAACCATTGCCTTTTCCATTGTGGTTTCCACCTTTTTGGCGTTGACATTGACACCTTCTTTGTGTGCTTTGCTTTTACGTCCAGGACAAAAAGCTTCCGGTTGGCTGGGGCGGGTTTTTGATCGAGTGAATCACTGGCTCGACTCCCTACAAAGCAGCTATCAGCGATCGCTCAACTTTTTAGTCCGCTTTAAAAATATAATTATTGGACTATTCATCGTCTCATTGGGAATGACCGCTTGGCTATATATCACCGTACCTACAGCCTTTCTCCCAGAAGAAGACGAAGGCTACTTTATCACCCTGCTCCAAGGACCACAAGGAGTTTCCCTGCAATATACCAGTGATGTCATCGCCCAGGTAGAAAAAGAAATCTTGACAATTCCCGAAGTAGTAGGAACCTTCGCCATCGGTGGCTTTAGTTTCAGTGGTAATACTGCCAATAACGGGATTATATTTACCACCTTAAAACCTTGGTCAGAACGTACCAGACCAGACCAAACAGTACAGGGGATTCTCGGTAAATTACGCGGAAAATTATTCGCCATTACAGAAGCCAGAGTCTTCCCTGTCAATCCACCCCCCATTCAGGGACTAGGTAACTTTGGCGGCTTCGAGTTTCAACTCCAAGACCGTAGAGGTACTAGTGGTTTAAACAGTTTAGTGCAGTCAATGGGTCAATTACTAGGACGCGCCAATCAAAATCCAGAATTACAAGCTGTATTTAGCACTTTTGCCGCCGAAACACCACAATTGCTAGTAGAAGTAGACCGCAATCGAGCCAAAGCACTGCAAGTTTCCATAGATGATATCTTCCGGACTCTGCAAACCGCTTTAGGTTCTCAATACGTCAATGACTTCAACCTCCAGCAGCGTAATTATCGAGTTTATATCCAAGCAGACCAACAGTTTCGCTCCAACCCCAAAGATATTGGTCAACTATCTGTGCGTTCTCAAAACAATCAAATGATTCCTTTGAGAAACTTAATCACAACCACTTCTGTTGTAGGAGCGCAAACCGTTAATCACTATAATCTATTTCGCTCCATTGCCATCAACGGTTCTCCGGCTCCCGGCTCTAGTTCTGGAAACGCTCTTCAGGCGATGGAACAAATAGCTCAAGAAATTTTACCCCCTGGTTTTGGTTATGAGTGGTCAGGAACTGCATTAGAAGAAATAGATTCTGGCGGTTTAGCACCCATTATCTTTGGTTTAGGAATTGTCTTCGTCTTTTTAGTCCTAGCCGCTCAGTATGAAAACTACATCGACCCCCTGATTATCCTCTTATCAGTACCTTTAGCAATTTTTGGCGCACTAATAGCCCAATCAATGCGGGGTTTTGCTAACGATGTTTACTGTCAAATCGGTCTAGTCATGTTGATTGGTTTAGCCAGTAAAAACGCGATTTTAATCGTAGAATTTGCCAACCAACTACGAGAGCAAGGACTTTCCATTACTAAAGCCGCCGTTGAAGCTGCACAAGGGCGTTTACGCCCGATTTTAATGACAGCATTTTCCACACTTCTCGGTATTTTCCCCCTAACAATTGCCACCGGTGCAGGTGCGGGAAGTCGCCAATCCTTGGGAACAACTGTATTTGGTGGGATGTTAATCGCTACCTTCCTAAGTTTATTTGTCGTGCCAATTCTATATATCGTGATTAAAAGCACAACAGAAAGCCTGTTCAAACCCAATCGTCATCAAATGCAACTAGATGAGGAATAATACCTCTCCCCCTCTGCGTCTCTGCGCCTCTGCGTGATACACCCAAACCAAAAAACTCATGGAAATATTTCACGTTATCAAAGAAACCATCACCCAACCACCAATTCCCCACGAACCACACAAGCAATCACTAAAAGCTTGGGCGATGTACTGCTTACGGGATAAAGGATTTAAAGTCATTTATGCCCAAAATGCCGACTTTGCCATTGAACCCAAGGGACAAGAAAAGGTCTATTTTAAAGTTACTAATAATGCCGAAGACGTAGACAATTCTTCTAACTGGATAGTTTGGGATAGTACAACTAAAACCGTAAGCCTGATTCCACTAACTTAAAGGTTTGTAGTGAGGACTTTAGTCCTCTCCATCCACTAAACTTGCTTTTCAAATATCATCAAGTGTTGCTGAGGTAATAGGTTTTTTGTTTCTCGCCAAACTAAACCCACAGCTTCCATTTCCTTACGGACTTGCTTCTGAGTCATTTTGTGCAACCGTTTAATCATAATGAAAGGATTTTCGCCCCGATACTCCACCAGCACTACTTTTCCTCCTGGTTTCAACGCTTTAACAATTTCTGTCATCACTTCTTGGGGATATTCCAACTCATGGTAAGCATCGACCATTAGGGCTAAATCAATACTTGCAGGTGACAGGTTGGGGTTGGTGAGAGTTGCTAATAATGGCTCAACATTGGGAATATTTTTCTCCTGTTGGAAAAATTCCACAATCTCTAGCATTTCTGGTTGAATATCTACGGCGAGAACCTTTCCATCTGTTAATAATGGTGCAATGCGAAAGCTGAGATATCCAGTACCCGCGCCAATATCTGCTACCACATCATCGGGTTTTAAGTTCAACGCACTGACTATTTTACTGGGTTGTTCTTCTACCTCGCGCCTGGGTCTTTCTAACCAACCTGCGCCTGTGTGTCCCATTACTTTGGCGATTTCTCGCCCCATGTAATATTTTCCAATCCCATCTGCACTGGGATACGCTTTCTGTTCATATACATTATTAGCCAGAACTGTGGGTGTAAATAGGAGGGTGAGTAGGAGGATGAAAACGCAAAGGTACGCTGAGGTTAACGCAAAGGTGCGCTGAGGTTTTAAATTACGAAGGGTTGGAATTGAGGTGTGTGCCATTGTTCGCCGATGCGGTCTGCTACTAAGGGTGTGACAATGAATTTGGGTGGTGTGCCGAGTTTAACGTCAATTCTGACACAGGAGTAAGGTAGATGTTTGTGGGGTTTTTGTCCGTTGCGACCGACAAACAGCAGAGACTCGGCGACTTGGCGCTGGGGATGACCAGGAATATCTGTAAAGATTTCTCTTAATTCGTTACCTTCTGGACGTTGACGGCGGGGATAATGACCACTACCACCGGAGATAATACAGTTAATATGAGAGTCTGCATATCCTGTGTCAACTGTGCGAATATGTTCTAAGCAGTGGGCGTGTCCGTTGAGAATTAAATCGACTATGGGACGGTGTTTGATTTGAGAACCAAGGGTTTCTGCTACCTGTTCAAATACCCAGCGTAGGCGATGACGCACTGCTAAGGTTTGGGCTTGATTCCATTTTGTGGCTTCTGTGACGTAGGGGGGATGGTGAAAGAAGATAATTCTGCCCCTGATTTCTGAGTTGTTCCAAGATTCTATGAGTCGGTTTTTTAACCAGATCAGTTGTTCAAAATCAATAATATCTGTGGCGTTGGATGTTAGTTGTTTTTCAATATCAATTTTGACTTCGTTGATTTGCTCTAGTTTGGCTTTGAGATAATCTAGTTGTTCGGCTTCGACGAGTTTTTCGGGGTTGAGTTGGTCGCAAGTTACTAAAATTTGCTCTTCTTCTTGGTCTATTTTCTGGCGACGTTGCTGTAATTCCCGGCGGTTGTTTTCCCCTTCTGGTGTTTCTGGTAAAGGGGATGGTGCATTAAAGGTGTTGGAATCTAGGGCGAAAAAGTCGATACCGCCGTAACGAAAGGTGTAATAGCGGTTGGGTAAGCGGGTAAATTTTCCGGGTTGATAACGCAAACACCGCCCCCGGTCAGTCATAGCAGTGTAATGTTGATCTAAGTGATGTTGTAATTCTCTGGGGTTAGATTTCCCTGCTATGTAATCAAGAAATGCTCTAGCATAAGCATCTCCTTGATTTGAACCATGCCACCCAATTTCGATATCTTTGTACCGTAGAAAACGACGTAATGGCCTAGTGCTACCTGCAAATAATCTATACATGAATGGTACGTCATAGTAATCGTGATTGCCGGGTACTGGTAAAAAGGGTAGATTGAATACCATGCGGTCATAAGCAATTTTTTCTGGTTCGTCTCCACCTACGAGAAATTCCCGATAGGGTTGAATAAAGTTTTTGTCATAAAATTCATGGGAACCTACGGCATAAATGACATCGCCAGTATGTAAGATAAAACGACTGTCTTGTTTATGGGCGAGCATTAATTCTGCAACTTTACGCTGGGGATGGTATCCGTATAGTGATGTTGTACCTGTGTCACCAATTACCATGAAGGAAAACTCTGGATTGTCTTCTTGACCATCATCAATGACTATGCTGGTTTGATCGATTCCCTGGGCGACTATCTGGGGATGAAGCCACTGTACTCTGTGTTTCATTTTGTGAATTTTTTCGGAAATCGATGGTTCAAAAATTAAATTCATCAGTAATTTTCCTGAGTTTTAAGTTTTTTGAGGTTATTAGGACTTACGCATAAATTAGGGAATAACTAACCACAGAGACGCAGAGGACACAGAGGAATCAGGATTTGGGAGAGTTTTTGCGTAAGTCCTGGTTATTAAAATCGCACAATCATGGATTTATTCATTTAACTAGGTCTAAATGGCTTTGCCCATTCCTTGCACGGATTTGTTAGTTTGCGTAAAAATAGAAGTTAGGATGCCTTAATTTATCTTAACAATGGCGCTCACACAGCTACATCAAAATTTTTCCCCTCAAGAAACACCGCCAGATCATCGGGGATATGATTATGATTTGGTAATTGTCGGCGGTGGTATTACTGGATTGACTTTAGCCTCGGCTTTGAAGGGTTCTGGTTTAAGTGTTCTGCTGATTGAGGCGAGAGTAACATCAGCCTCAGTTGCTAAGGGACAAGCTTATGCAGTTCATATGCTTTCGGCTTTGATTTATCAGGGAATTGGCGTTTGGGAGGAAATATCGCCTCACATCGCTAAATATTGCCAAGTTCGTCTTTCTGATGCCGATTATCCTGATGTAGTAGAATTTGCTACTGATGATATAGGTACGCCAGAGTTGGGTTATGTGGCGGAACATCAAGCGCTGTTACAGCCTTTGCAGGAGTTTGTGCAGAGTTGTCCGAATGTGACTTATTTGTGTCCGGCTGAGGTGCTAAAGACGGAATATCAGCAGGATATTGTGTGTATAGATATCAAAATTGCTGAGACAATTCAAACGGTTCGCAGTAAGTTAGTTGTGGCTGCTGATGGTTCCCGATCGCGCATCAGGGAAGCTGCGGGAATTAAAACTTCTGGCTGGAAGTATTGGCAATCTTGTATTGTGGCATTTGTAAGACCGGAAAAAGACCACAATGAGACGGCTTATGAACGGTTTTGGACTAGCGGTCCTTTTGCAATTTTACCTCTGCCGGGGAATCGTTGCCGGATTGTCTGGACAGCGCCCCATGCAGAAGCCCAGGCTTTGTGTGCTTTAGATGATCAGCAATTTTTGGCAGAACTCAGCCGCCGCTATGGTGATCAAATGGGTAAGTTAGAGTTGCTGGGCGATCGCTTTATTTTTCCCGTCCAACTCATGCAAAGCGATCGCTATGTTCTCCCTAGATTAGCTTTAATCGGTGATGCGGCTCATAATTGTCATCCGGTGGGCGGACAAGGTTTAAATTTGGGGATTCGAGATGCTGCTGCTTTAGCTCAAGTGTTACAAACAGCACATGAGGCGGGACAAGATATTGGCAATGTCAAAATCCTCAAACGCTATGAACGCTGGCGCAAACTCGAAAACCTGACAATTTTAGGTTTTACTGATTTGTTAGACCGGATGTTCTCTAACAACTTTTTACCACTGGTGCTAATTCGTCGCTTGGGTTTGGGGATGATGCGACGTATACCTGTTTTAAAAGTGTTTGCACTCAAGTTAATGATTGGTTTGAAAGGACGTACCCCAGAATTAGCAAAACGGCGTTGCTGATTGATACGCCCCGCTTCGCTAAAACGCAGATGCGCAAAGGAAAGGTATTTTTGGCTTTTCAAACTTTGATTCAGCAAGGCCAGGGAAACGATGATGATTATCAGAGGATGGGGAAACCTCCCCACTCTCTCATTTCGCGGCGTTTTAATGGATATTATTATCACCTGGCCACAGACGCGATCAGAAAGGGAAAATTCGTACTTAATAGTGAGAAGCCTGAAAAAGTTGAATATCATCTGACCGGGATAGCATCCGATATCCCCATAGATGGAAATATACAGATTAACTGCTCATTTCTAACATCCTTTGCATTGGTCGCAGCGCCGCCAAGCGGATATCCTCTGACATAGTGATTTCAGGAGTACGATTTTTCATTGCTAAATATAATTTTTCCAGCGTATTTAATCGCATAAATGGACATTCGTTACAGGCACAGTTATTTAATGGTGGGGCAGGAATAAAGTGCTTATCGGGAGCCAGTTTTTGCATTTGGTGAATGATACCTGGCTCTGTAGCTACGATAAATTCTTGTGTAGGGCTATTTTGACAATATTTCAGTAAAGCGGCTGTTGAGCCGATAAAACTAGCATGACGTAATACACTACTTTCGCATTCCGGGTGAGCGATCGCCTCTGCTTCCGGGTGGCTAATTTTTAACTGGACAATTTTCTTCTCGGAAAAGGTTTCATGGACAATACAACTACCTTCCCACAGCAGCAAGTCTCGTCCAGTTTGTTCCATCACATACCTTCCCAAATTCCGGTCTGGAGCAAAAATAATCGGCTGTGACTGGGGTATCTGCTGCACAATCTTGACAGCGTTAGAACTGGTGCAGATAATATCGCTGATGGCTTTAATGTCAGCAGAGCAGTTGATGTATGAAATGACCAAATGATCTGGATGAGCTGCTTTAAATGCAGCAAAGGCTTCTGGCGGACAACTGTCTGCTAAAGAACAACCGGCATCTAAATCTGGTAAAAGCACCAATTTATCAGGATTGAGGATCTTGGCTGTTTCTGCCATGAAGTGGACACCAGCAAAGACAATTACATCTGCATTGGTCTGGGCTGCGGCTTTAGCTAATTGTAATGAATCGCCAATAAAGTCAGCAATATCTTGAATATCTGGTTCTTGATAGTAATGCGCCAAGATAACTGCATTCAGTTCTTGTTTAAGAGTCTCAATGGCAGCAAATAAATCTAGCGGTAGTTCACCCGGTGGGGTTGTGCCTGTTCGAGGTAGTGCAGTGGTAAACACAGTTAGGGGTTGCTTTAAGTTGCAAGTTTTTTTCTGTGGATTCAATTATAGTAGTTTTTACCAAAAATAGGAGTAGGTGGATGTGGATGTCGCCTTAGCTATGTCCAAATCCGCTTGAGTTGCATATCCTGGAGAAAGAAGGCAAGGAAAGTGGCATGACCAGTCATAAAACGAAATCAATAACCCTAAAAATTGCTGTGGTTGGAGATGTTCACGACCAATGGGAATTAGAAGATGGCATTGCACTCAAGCATCTGGGTGTGGACTTAGTGCTGTTTGTAGGCGATTTTGGCAATGAATCAGTGGATGTGGTGAGAGCGATCGCCTCCCTGGACATTCCCAAAGCAGCAGTGATGGGAAACCACGATGCCTGGTACAGTGCTACAGAATGGGGACGGAAAAAATGTCCCTACGACCGTTCTGAGTCAGATTGGGTACAGGAACAACTGGATTTATTGGGGACTGCCCATGTCGGTTACGGTAAGCTGGATTTTCCCGCGTGGAATTTAACTGTGGTCGGGGGTCGTCCTTTTACTTGGGGAGGTTCAGAGTGGAAATTTGCGAATATTATCCAAGAACGGTATGGTGTGACGAGTCTGGAAGAATCCGCCGATCGCATCATGAAAGCTGTACATAGTGCGGCGCATGAAACAATTATTTTTCTGGGTCACAATGGTCCTAGCGGTTTAGGCGATCGCCCCGAAGATCCCTGCGGTAAGGACTGGCATCCCATTGGTGGTGACTTTGGCGACCCAGACTTAGGCGCGGCAATTTCTCAGGCTCTGACGGCTGGTAAAACCATTCCTCTGGTGACATTTGGTCATATGCACCGCACCCTCAGACACACCAAAAAAGTGCAACGCAAAGCTGTATTTAAAAGTCCAGAGGGAACAATTTACTTGAATGCGGCCAATGTACCCAGGATTTTGGAAAATCAAGGTGATAAGCTACGTAATTTTTCCATTGTTTCCCTAGAAGCCGGTGAGGTGTCCCAAGTCTCCTTAGTATGGGTGGGCTATGATTTCCAGGTGACTTCAGAAGAAATTTTGTACGAGCGTTTCCTTAGTGTCTCCTAGATATTTGCCTTCAGTAGTGCAATATGCCTACGTCATGAGATATAGTATGATCTGTCAGCTTGTTAATACTCGGCAAAAGCGCTATACTGCTTTACTGTCGTAGGTTTATTAAAAGCTCGGCAGTTTTATTGGAGAGGTGGCAGAGTGGTCGATTGCGTCCGACTTGAAATCGGATGAGGCTAAAACCTCCGGGAGTTCGAATCTCCCCCTCTCCGTTGAAAAATTGAAAATTAAGGTGGATGAAGTTAGGTTTGGCCTTTGGTGGAGATAATGATGTCACCAATAATTTTTTTTAGTTCTTCGGCTTCAGTTTTCAGTTGACTAATTTCTACTAAGTGTTTCATTTTTATGTGGTAACAGCAAGGTATTCTCAATTTCTTGCCTAACTTCTCGGCTTACATAACAATCACTATTTAGACAATCTACGAGTAACTTATTGGCATAGTAATAGTCTTCCAACAGTATCTTTTGTGCTTCGTTGAACTGCCAGTCATGCCCAATATTGCAATGTTCAATCATAATTACTCTAAGCCGTTCAGTCCAAACTTTACCATCAGTTATCAACCATTTCTGAAATGCTTCGCTATCTTTTTCTCGAGGTGGAATTTCGCTTTTGAGGTTGTCAAGCAAAATCTGTAACTCAGGGCTTGGATTACGTTCTAGATAAAAATCAAGATTGGAATCAAAGTTATTATGAATGATAGTATCTGATTGTTGTCTAGCTGCACGAATTTTTTTTTCTTCAAAAAAGATAGTAACTTCAAAACTCAAGCCTTGAATAATGATCCCGCTAATTAGACGATTAAAGGCTTGATAAAAATCGCTGTCTGAAGTACCAATAAGAGCCAGATCAAAGGCTAAAATACGAGGAAGGTCTGTAAAGTTTGAACGCCTATCCAGAATAAAATTTTTTATCAAACTTAGGAATACACCTCTAACTTCTGCTGGCGGATATGGCACAGTAGCTAAATAAGACTTTTGCTTTACCCACTTCATTAAATTTTGTAACTGTTCATCTGTGCTGATTAGTTCGTCAATTCTATGCTTCATTAACTGCATCAAATCATCGGCTTTACGCATCATTCCAGCAGTAAGCAAAAATACTTCCCGCCAACGTATCTCTGTAATATGCTCTACTAAACTTTCATAGGTAGAGTTAGAAACTATTTCACTTGCGGCAAAATATTCATGAAACGTTAGGTGAGAAAAGGAATAGATTCCTTTTGCTCTTTCTACTAATAACCCATGCTGTGCTTCAATAGATTTTAAAACGGCTTCACTATCCAGTCTCAAAACGTCTGGATTCGTATCAGCATTGCGTAAGTTGCGAATAAAATCAACAATGTATGCTTCGGCCGTTTTTTGCTTAAAGAAATAGTCTTTCTGCTCAAAGGTTGTTAAACCTATTTGACTCAGCAAATCTTCCTTACGCTGCAAAGACAGGTTTTTGTAGACTTGATCTCGTTCAATGTTGCGTTTTGCATCCCATTTCTTCAACAAAACATCTAATCCTTCTTGATAAAGCTCAGA
This sequence comes from Nodularia harveyana UHCC-0300, assembly GCF_034931085.1. NCBI lineage: Bacteria > Bacillati > Cyanobacteriota > Cyanophyceae > Nostocales > Nodulariaceae > Nodularia > Nodularia harveyana. Next base: position 42,267 of record NZ_JAYGHG010000006.1, read on the forward strand.
ACGGTTTGCAGGGAAATCTCCACTATCTCCAAACACCAAACACAGTAATGTCAGTAGTAAAGGACTACTTGCTAGTTCTTGAATTGATTTATTTTCCTTCAGTTTCTGAATAAATCTTTCACCTTTAACTGAATCCGTTAACTGGAACCAGTTTTGAGCAAAAATGGCTATTTGTTTTTCGTCAAAATCTGCCATTTCCACTTCTGTGAAAGTTTCAAATGTGTATTCTTTGGCAGCAATGCGACAGGTAATGACAAACTGATTGGTATGAAACTGATCAGAAAAGTCTCGAATTTGTAGTAAAGTCCGCTTGGTGTCTTCTTCTCGTACTTCATCCAATCCATCAAGTAATACTAATGCCTTACCCTGTTTCAACAGTTTCTCTACTGTCGTACTCGCATCAGTTATCCCACAGCTTGACAATTGTTCAGCAATAAATTTCAAAATAGCTGGTTGCTTAGGTGCTTCTGCAAAATCTTTCAAAGTGATAAATAAGGGAACTCTGTTTGCTTGGAACCTTCCTTCAATACACTGCATTGCAAGATATTTTAAAAAGGTGCTTTTTCCTGCTCCTGGTTTACCCAACACCATCAACTTACTATGACTTTTTACAACCTCTAGTCCTGATACTCGTTTCTGTTTTACCCCGCTAAGTCCAGGGCGCTCAAAGTCATAATGGTCACAGGTTTGCATTAATTCCGCAACTTTAAGTCGTCTTCGTCCTGTTATTTCTTGCAGAATATTGACATTCGTGTAAATACCTTGTTTACCTGTTAACTTAATTGGTTTAGGCATATCTAATACCCGCATGGTTCCACACTTTTCTTTGATGTAGGAATGTACTTGTTTGCGGATCTCTTGCACTAAGGTATCAATAGAATCATTTATGTCATCTGTAGTTAAATGACCAGAGGGTTGTTGCTGTGAGTATCTTTTGCTCAGATACTCCCGTAAACGGCTTTCTTTAACAGGTCCATTACCAGTGATGCAAAATTTTTTGTAAATCCCTGTGAGACAAGTATTGAGGTTACTTTGAGAAATGTTTAATTCTTGAGTTACCTGGATTCGACTCTTACTATGACCGAATATTTGCAGAAAGATTTCTTTCTCTCTGTGCGACAATTGACTGTATTGCTCCAGTTGCTTAAGAAAGTCCTCTGGTATAGACATTGACCACTCCCACAATTACTTATAAGCCAGTGTAGCTAAAGTTTTTATCAAAATGTGGAGTTAAATCAGTATAAGTCAGCCTAAGTCAGGGCAAGTCAGATAAATAACTACAAAAAAAAATTGCGACATTGAACTCAGTCAAGTTACTGAGGCAATTGCAATGCTAGAAATACTAATCCCTATGGTGATAAATAAGTCTATGGAAGTTGTGGTTGGAATACTGCTGGCAAAGTTTTATAAATGGGTACTAAGTGATGCCAATCTCAAAAGTGCCAACAACTTTCTAAAAATGCAGGTTTTTTTACTTTATCTTGATTGGGTTTTACTAAAAACACCACTAGAATCTCTCCCAGATGAATCACAAGAGAGGTAATAATGTTTCACGCCCAAACGCACCAGTAGCGTGCCGGAGGCTCTAGTACGAAGTACGTTAGGCGCAAAGAATTGGCGTGAAACTCTGGTTCTATTCGGCAGGTTTGTTACTAGCTCGATTAGCACGCGCCTCGGCTGAAGCCATGACTTCATCAAAATTCTCTAGGATTTCACCAGGGAAATTTTCCAAAACTCTGGTAGAAATAGCCACGCGACCTTTACCTTCATCTAAGTCAATAATTACAGCTTTAATTGTTTGACCAATTTGAAAGACTTTTTCGAGAGAGTCAATAAATTTTTGACTGACTTGCTTAATATGTAATAAGGCACTGAGACCATCTAAATCGACAAATACTCCAAAAGGCTTAATGCCACTAACTTTACCTTCTACTAGCTGATTTAGTTCTAATAAACTGAAGCTGCTAGAACGAGTTGCTAAACGTTGGGAAAGTACCAGTTTGTTGGTATTACGATTAATGTCTAAAAAAGCCACAGTCAAACTTTGACCTTTAAGGGCTTCTAAGTTATTACGCTCGGCTAAATGCGATCGCGGAATAAATCCTCGCAAAGACAGTAAATCAACGGTAACACCGCCTTTATTCACACCTGTTACCCTAACTTGCACAGTCTGTCCACCTTCATTCATTTCGATTAGTCGTTCCCAGACTTGCTGAATTTCCAGCTGCTTGCGCGAAAGGGTGACTTGACCGTCTGCATCCTGATCTCGGATAATCAAAAACTCCAGTTCCTCTTGCAATGGCAGCACCTCTGATAAATCAGTAATTGCTCTCAAAGAAGCCTCTTCATAGGGGAGAAAAGCGGACGATTTGCCACCAATATCTACATAAGCTCCATTGGGGTCAAGTTGAAATACTTTCCCACGTACAACTTGTCCCTTTTGAAACTGGTAGTCGTGTACTTCTAATGCTTTGGCAAAATCGTCCATAGTAAAAGACGAATTGGCTGGTTGAGAAACTTTCGATTCGGAGTTCATGACGATTGACGATAAATTATTATTTGATCTGATGCCACTGAAATTTTACTAAGCACCTAACAAATTCCGACCTAGTAGGAGCGTTAGGTAATTATTGCATGATTATTTGGTCAGCAAAAGGAACCTAAAATAGCTTGAATAGTCCCCAATCTGGGAACTTAACAGTATTTTTCTCTTCAGTACAGCACGGCATAAATAGGAAAACTATAAGAAATCAATGAAAAGCCTATAGAGTCAGATTTTTGACTTTTGACCCTTCGACTACGCTCAGGGTAGACTTTTGCCTTTTGACTTCCGCCCTGCGGTACTAGGCTTCTAATACACTGCCAAAAAGTTGTTTCACCTGTTCCCAAGCATCAGCTGCGGCTTTAGGATTATAACTGGCGCGATGGTCACAGAAAAATCCGTGGTTAGCTCCATCGTAGCGAAACACACGATGAGGAATTGTGTATTTTTCTAATTCTGTGCTAATTTGATCTATCTGTTCGGCGGGGATGCTGGGATCTTCCATGCCAAAGAAAGTATATATTGATCCTTTTATATCTTGAGTCAGGGTAATAGTGGGTGCGCCACCTCCTGGTGTACGAGTAGTAATCCCAGCACCATAGAAGGAAGCAGTAGCTTTGATATCTGGTAGGGTAGCAGCAAGATAAGCTACATGGCCTCCAAAACAAAAGCCTATACAGCCAAAGCTATCTGGTTTTACCTGGGGTAGAGTCTTGAGATAGTCGATCGCTGATTGAATATCACTTAATAATTCTGATGCTTGAGTTTGCTGCCAAGCATATTCTCTACCAATTTCCATAGCTTCGGGGGTGTAGCCTGTTTCAAAATCAGGGGCTTGGCGTTGAAAAAGTGCTGGGGCGATCGCAATATATCCTTCTTGAGCAATTCGTTCTGCAACTTCCCGAATGTGAACGTTGACACCAAAAATCTCTTGCAATACCACAACTCCCGAATAAGAACCAGGTGCTTGTGGCTGTGCCAAATAAGCCGATATTTGCAGATTATCTCCTTGCGAAATTTGGACAGTTGTGGTGTCTATTATTTGTTTTGTCATAAAAATTTTTACCAGTGTTGCGTAATCAGGTCTATGATTATTTGATTAACTATGCCAGTAAGTCTAGCTATTTCCCATACAAGTAATCAATTAGCAAAAGCAGGGAAATAAAAAATTTTTGGCTAAAAAATTCTATATGTATATAAGATATCTAATATCTCATCAATACACTCAGTGAGTTGCCTCTACTAATATCAACAGGTTTGGTAATGATTCAATTCCGTATTCAGCCAGACAGTGAAATTCCTGCTTCCAATCAGCTATTTAATCAAATCCGGTTTGCGATCGCCTCCCGGCAATATCCACCTGGATACAAATTGCCCAGCACAAGGGCATTAGCTATGCAAACAGGATTACACCGGAATACCATTAGCAAAGTTTACCGCCAGTTAGAAGAAGATGGGTTTGTAGAAAGTTTCGCTGGTTCGGGAATTTATGTGCGTACCCAAGGTCATGAAGGTGGTAGCAGGGTACAATCCCCAATCGTCAAAAAACAAAGCGAAGATGGATATCAACTAGTGCAGAAAGCCCTGGATGAGATGCTTTCTCAAGGCTATTCACTCCATCAAGCACGGGAGCTATTTTTAGGTGAAATTGATTGGCGTTTACGTTGTAGCGCCCAAGTGCTGGTTGCAGTTCCCTTCCATGATATGGGTGCTGGGGAATTGATGGTGTATGAGTTAGAACTGTCTCTAAACATACCAGTACAGTTGGTAGCCATGGAAGAATTAGCTGCGGTGCTAGACAAAACCAACTCGGCCACGGTGGTCACCAGTCGTTATTTTATTACCGATGTCGAAGAGATTGCTGCCCCAAAAGCTGTACGCGTAATTCCTCTGGATATCTATGACTACAGTAAAGAACTGGACCTTCTGAAAACCTTACCAAAGCAAAATTGTGTAGGTATAGTCAGTCTGAGTTCAGGAATTGCCCGTGCCGCAGAAGTGATTCTTCACGGTTTACGGGGAGATGAATTACTGATCATGACTTCACAACCCAAAGATGCCTATAAAATCAGAGCGATCGTTAAACGGGCTGAAGTAATCATCAGCGATCAAGCCAGTTTCACCACTGTACACGCAGCAGTACAAGCATCACTGGAGGATATTATTCGTCCACCTAAACTGATTAAGGTAGAAAATTACATTGGGGCTACGTCGATGAATTTGTTAAAACGTGAACTGGGTTTGGTTTAACAAGATAATGGATTGGTGGTGATAACAGGACTTACGCAAAATTATGGAAAAAAGAACCACAGAGGCACAAAGTACACAGAGGGGAGAGGGTTGAAAAAACTTTTTGCGTAAGTCTTAATTGAATTCCGATTTTTCAGCTTTAAAGTCTAGCTAATTGCTTGGTGATTCCATTGGTGTCACCTGTAAAAACTCTTGCACTCGTTGTAAGTAAGTTGAGGCATCTTCCAACATAGGAAAATGGGATGTATTGGGAATCATGGAAAATTGAATATTTTCACTTTTTGCTGCCGCTTGACGACCCATCTTGGCAGGAATAATCTGGTCATACTCACCAGCCACTAGCAAAGTCGGTACTGTTAGCTTGGCAAACTCGTGAGGCATTAATTCCGCTTGGGCTTTACTAACTGAAGTATAAATTGTACCTAATGCAGCATTATAGTCGGCTTGGAGAAAATCTTGTAAAAAAGCTTGACGCTCCGAACTGGCAATGGTTTTATGTAAAAATCTCGCCATAAATATTCTGTCCGCCAACGGTATTTTACTTAGCCATTGGGGACGAAATTTTACTACATATCCACCAAATTTATGAAAAGCAGTAAAGGCTTTTTCGTCGTACTCAAAAATACCACTACAGGTTAAAATCCCTCTTTCTACTCGTTGGGGATAGCGGTTGATAAATAATGTGGCAATAGATGCACCCATTGAATGAGCATTAAGATAAATGCGCTGGAGTTGCAATTCATCTAGAAAAGCTGCTAAATCCTCAGCATACTCTTCTAATTCGTATGTTAATTCTGGGTTTGACTCGGAATCTACAACAGATGTATTAGCTGCGTCCATAATAGGTTGGCCATGGGAACGCCCAAAACCCCGCAAATCGTAGAGTAAACAATCGAATTGGTCTACTAAAGCATCAGCCGTACTTTGCCAGTACCTAGCTGAACCCGCCCAACCATGAAGAAATACCATGACTGGCTTTACTAAAGAACCAGAGGGTTTTTTCACCCATTCATAGTAATGCTGAACACCGCGAACAGAAATATAAGGCATTTTTCTCAAGTCAAAATTCAAAGGTCAAAATTCAGAAGTCAAAAGTCAATGACTAATGATTTACCCTGAGCGACTTGTACTGAGCGCAGTCGAAGTAAGCCGAAGGGCTAATGACCAATAACCAATGACTAATGACTACTAAGCTGATTCTGGCTTAGGTAAGGAGGAGGGATGTACTATTAACTCGGCTGTGGAGCGTTTTTCTACCATTTCCTTGGTAATCATGCAGCGAGTTACATCCTGACGGGATGGTAATTCATACATGACATCAAGCATTAGTTCTTCCACAATACCCCGCAAAGCTCTAGCACCTGTTTTTCGACGGTAGGCTTCTTGGGCGATCGCACGTAAAGCATCCTGTTTAAAATCTAATTCGACGTTATCCATATTTAGCAGCTTTTGGTACTGTTTCACCAAAGCACTGCGGGGTTGGGTCAAAATCGCCATCAGCGCTTCTTCATCCAACGGATCGACCACAGCTACCATTGGCACTCGTCCAATAAATTCGGGAATCATGCCAAACTTCACTAGGTCATCGGGTTCTAGATAACGGAGAGTATCAGCAGTCCGCTTTTCCTTAGACTGAAGGTCGCCGGGCTGCACAAAACCCATTGACTTTTTCCCTGCTCTCTGCTCCACTACCTTATCTAAACCTACAAAAGCACCACCACAGACAAACAAAATATTACTCGTATCAATCTGAATACAGTCTTGATAAGGATGCTTACGTCCTCCTTGGGGTGGGACATTGGCGACTGTCCCCTCTAACATTTTCAGCAAAGCTTGCTGCACGCCTTCCCCGGAAACATCCCGTGTAATGGAAGGATTTTCACTCTTGCGAGCTACTTTATCTATTTCGTCAATGTAGATAATTCCTCGCTGGGCTTCCTCTACATCCAAATCTGCTACTTGTAACAGTCGCAACAGGATATTTTCCACATCTTCACCAACATATCCTGCTTCTGTCAGTGTGGTGGCATCAGCCACAGCAAAGGGAACATCCAATATAGTAGCCAAGGTTTGTGCCAAGAGGGTTTTACCGCAACCAGTCGGTCCAATTAACAAAATGTTGGACTTTTGCAGTTCTACGGCATCATCTACAGCATTTTTATCTTTAGACTGAATAACTGCCAGTCGCTTGTAGTGGTTATAAACTGCCACTGACAAAACTTTTTTGGCTTCGTCTTGACCAATAACGTGTTCATCTAGATAATTTTTAATCTCTCTAGGCTTGGGAATTTGGTTAAGTGAGAGATTAGAAGAGCGCCCACGACGTTTTTGCTGTGGTTCTGAGTTTGGTGCTGGTTGTGACCCAGCCGTATTCGTATCTAGCAACTCTTCATCTAGGATTTCATTGCACAAGTCAACGCATTCATCGCAGATGTAGACTCCCGGCCCTGCGATTAATTTACGCACCTGCTCTTGAGACTTGCCACAAAAGGAACATTTCAAATGGGAGTCGTACTTAGACATACCAGCCTCTTATTTCAGAATGGTGACGTTTTCCCCGACAGTGGGAATATTTTGTCTAGAGATGACTTGATCGATCAAACCGTAATTTTTTGCCTCTTCTGCCGACATAAAAAAGTCGCGTTCGGTATCTGCTTCAAGTCTTTCTAGGGGTTGACCAGTATGATGTCCGAGTAACTGATTCAACTTAGCCTTCACATAAAGAATTTCTCGCGCTTGAATCTCAATATCAATGGCTTGACCTTGAGCGCCACCGAGTGGTTGGTGAATCATAATGCGGGAGTCGGGTAGAGACATCCGTTTACCAGCAGAACCTGCTGCTAAAAGGAAAGCGCCCATGCTTGCGGCTAATCCAAAACATATAGTAACAACATCGGGTCGGATTTGCTGCATTGTATCATAAATTGCCATGCCTGCGTATACGGAACCGCCAGGAGAATTGATATACAGTTGAATATCTTTTTCGGAATCTTCCGCGTCTAAGAATAGCAATTGAGCAACAATGGAGTTGGCAACTGTATCATCTATGGGAGTACCCAAGAAAATAATTCGCTCTCTCAGCAGGCGGGAGTAAATATCAAAAGCTCTTTCTCCAGTGCCAGACTGCTCTACCACCATTGGTACAATGTTACTAGGTTGGTTTAAGTGAGAGCTAATGTTGATTCTACTTAAACTATTGATGGGGTCATTTCCCGACTGTGATATAAGCATATAAGAACAATTGAGAATTAAATTAGGACAGATTTGGTAGCTGCTATTGCTGCGTTTTTAACGGATGCAATTTTATTTGAGCTATTTGTTAACCATTATGCCTTATCTGTATAGCTCTGAGTGAACCCAACGAGGCTAAAGCGATATAGGTTGAATATTTGATCAAAGTTTGGTGTCCAGAGGTGTTGAATTTAGTCTCTAAAAGGAAGTGCCGAGTAGGGAAAATTTTTACTCAGCACTTTCTTCTACGCGATTGATCGCGTCTCAGCACCAATTATGTTCATTCTGTAGTAGCGGCGGCGCTTTCTGCCTCTGGCTGAGTTTCAGTTGTCTCTGATTCGGCTGGAGTCAAAGAACCTTCGGGTACGAGTTCCACTGAAGAATGTTCTAGCAGCCAATCAACAATTTTTTCAGTTAACAGTTCGTTTTCCACTACTGAGCGCATTCTTTCAGCGTCAATGTCTTGGTCTCCGTACTGCTGCATCAGTTCTGCAACTCTGGTTTCTAGTTCTTCGGGTGTAACTTCGATGGATTCCCGTTTACTGACTTCTAGTAATCCCAAAGACCGTTTCAGACGTTCAATGGCCTCATCGCGCGATCGCTCCCGCAATTGAGGGATAATATCTTGGGTAAATAGCTTTTTGACATCTAATCCTTGCTGAGATAGCCGCATTGCAGTTTGGGTGAGCATCGCGTCTATTTCTTTATCAATCAAGGTTTCTGGTAAGTCAACCTCTACATATTGCAGTAGTTCTGCTAATAATGCTTCCTGCTGGTTCGATTTAGTTTTTTCCTGAGCCTCTTTTTGATATCGTTCCTCTAAAGAAGCACGTAGTTCTTCCAAGGTATCAAAGTCGCTCACTTCCTGGGCGAAGTCGTCGTCCAATTCTGGCAGTTCTTTTTCTTTCAGTTCTTTAAGTGTGACTGTGAAAATTGCCGCTTTTCCAGCTAATTCTTCGTTGGCATAAGGATCTGGGAACTGAGCCGAAATTTCTCTGGTTTCTTCGGGATTCATGCCCACCATACCTGAGACAAAGCCGGGAATAAACTTGTCTTCTTGCAATTCTAGTTGAAAATCTGTAGCTTCTGCTCCAGGAATTGCTGTTGGCTCGGCTGTTTCGTCTTCGCCTTCACCTTTTGCTAGCACACCTTTAAAATCAACTACAGCCACATCACCTATTTGGGCTGCACGTCCTTCGACAGGAATCAGCGTCCCCAACTCTTCTCTTTCTTTTTCCAGGACTTCATCAACTTGACTGGAGTCGTATTGGATTTCCTCGGCTTTGGCTGTTAAACCGGTGTACTGTACTAAATTGACTTCTGGTTGTACATCTACAGCCGCTAGAAAGGTCAGGGGTTTTCCTGGTTCATAATTACTAATCAAGTCCTCAAAGGAACTCAGCAGTTGTGGTTGTCCAATTGCGGGAATTTCTTCTTGTTTGAGTGCTTTTTCTACGCCATTTTGAACTATTTCTTCCAGCGCTGCGGCTTTGATGCGACTTACGCCCAGGCGCTGTAGTAATATCGGCCGAGGTACCTTACCTTTACGAAACCCAGGAATAGTTGTAGTACTAGCTAAGTTTTTAATTACCTTTTCGTAAGTTTGCTTGGTAATTTCTGGCGTTATCTCAATTTCCAATCCAATTTGGCTGGCGGGAAGTTTTTCCTGGGTAACTTTCATGCTTTGTCTCTATATTGATATTGATCTGTTTTTTTTGGCTTTGAGTACGCACAAGAGGCGATTTACCGCTTCTGTGAGTTGATTTTGCTTGGGTTGGGGATGGGTGGGGTCTAGGATTTATGTGACAAAATCCCATATTATATGGATCAGTCCTTTAAATAGATATCCAGTTTACCCCCAATGGGAAAGGACTTAAAAATTGCCCACCATAACTTGATCTATGAAAACTCGCAGTTATTACAATAACTTAAGTAGTCCTGCTTTTCTCAATTCACAGGTCTAACATCATGATGACCTGGTTTTCCACTATAATCTTCTGCTATAAATTGTTATAGTTTCGGGCTTTTCTGTCCTTTGGGATTAAGTGTGAATGTTCCCTGAACACGCAGGTATGATTCTAGTCCCTCTCGATTAGAGTACATCCACCTTGAGGGTAGGACTTGATATCTGTTAAGTTTAAAATTTTGACGATGGCACCATGCTTAAGTGAAGATACTCCTGTTTGTTTCTGGACATGAGGTTGTTGTATAATAAATATTATATGATTTTATTTTCTAAACAGGCGGGTAACTCTAGGAGTAGTACTAGTAAAGTACAACAATGTTGAATTTAATGTAAGCTAGAAAAAACAATCACTATATCCAGAAAACTCCCTATAGAATTAAAAAAAAATTATTGAAAATCGGCGATCGCTATTTAGATAAGTAAGTATAAATTGTAAATTTTTTAGAAAAATATACTCAAGCTTTTCAAGGAGAAAACTAGTTTGTCAAAATCCTATCGTGTAGCTATTTTGGGAGCCACTGGTGCTGTTGGGACAGAGTTGCTGCAATTACTAGAAAGCCGTAATTTTCCAGTAGCAGAGTTGAAATTATTGGCATCTGAGCGCAGTGTGGGGCGATCGCTCCAGTTTAAAGGCGAAGATTTACCAGTAGAATTAGTTAGCGATCGCACCCTAGAAAACATCGATTTAGTCCTAGCTAGTGCTGGCGGTTCCACATCCAAAACTTGGGCAGGTGTGTCCGTGGAAAAAGGTGCCGTAGTGATCGATAATTCCAGTGCTTTTCGGATGAACCCGGAAGTTCCCCTAGTTGTACCAGAAGTAAATCCCTTAGCTGCGGCTAATCACCAAGGTATTATTGCTAACCCTAACTGCACCACGATCTTAATGAGCGTGGCAATTTGGCCTCTGCATCAAATTAGTCCGATTAAACGCATTGTAGTTTCCACCTATCAATCAGCAAGTGGGGCTGGTGCTAAAGCAATGGCAGAGGTTAAAACCCAAGCCAGCGCCATATTACAAGGACAGGAACCAGTAGCCGAAGTTTTGCCTTACCCCTTGGCATTTAATTTATTCCCACATAACTCTCCGCTAAACGATTTGGGTTACTGTGAAGAAGAAATGAAAATGGTCAATGAAACCCGCAAAATCTTTGGTGACCAAGAAATTAGAATTACGGCTACTTGTATACGGGTTCCCGTACTTCGCGCCCATTCCGAAGCCATTAATCTAGAATTTGCCGACCCATTTAGTGCCGATGCCGCCAGAGAAATCTTAAGCCGTTCTCCTGGTGTAAAATTAATAGAAGATTGGGAAAACAATCACTTTCCCATGCCTATTGCCGCCACAGGTCAGGACGATGTTCTAGTAGGGAGGATTCGTCAAGATATTTCTCATCCATGTGGTCTGGAACTTTGGCTTTCCGGTGACCAAATTCGTAAAGGTGCGGCGTTGAATGCAGTACAAATTGCTGAGTTATTGGTAGAAAAAAATCTACTCAATCCAGCAAAAGCATACGTTTCTAGTCAGAAATAATCGCTAACTAGATTTTAGAAGAAGATATACAACAGTTTGTCAGTGAGTACAGTAATCAAAAGATAATTCATCACAGAGAAATACAGATAAATCTGTACTTTATACCCATAAAAACTAGTGAACAATGAATATCGGGATAGTAAACTAATTCGACCCAGTTATGTCTCTTAACTGATAACTGATAACTGATAACTGTTAAAAACCAAGAGGCTAATGAGGAGTGAAAACAGGGTGGGAGAATTTGGTAGAGTTTTAACTGCTATGATTACGCCGTTTAAAGCTGACGGCAGTGTTAACTATGATGTAGCGGCCGAACTAGCAGCGCATCTAGCCAACAACGGTACAGATACATTAGTAGTATGCGGGACAACAGGTGAATCACCTACCTTAAGTTGGGATGAAGAATACCAGTTGTTTGTGGAAGTGTTGCAGGCCGTGGACGGAAAAGCCAAGGTGATAGCAGGTTGTGGTTCTAATTCCACCAAAGAAGCGATCTCCGCTACCGAAAAAGCTGCTACAATAGGAGTACATGGTTCATTACAAGTTGTACCCTATTACAACAAACCGCCACAAGCAGGTCTATACCAGCACTTTCAAGCGATCGCGCAAGCTTGTCCAGAACTACCATTACTGTTATATAATGTCCCTGGACGTACTGGTCAAAATCTCAGTCCAGAAACCGTTGCCCGATTAGCAGAAATTAACAATATTGTAGGCATCAAAGAAGCTACTGGAAATTTAGACCAAGCAAGTGAAATCCGCCGCTTGACACCAAAAGAATTTCAGATTTACTCTGGAGATGATTCCTTAACCCTGCCCTTGTTAGCAATTGGGGCAACAGGAATAGTGAGTGTAGCTTCTCATCTGGTAGGGAATCAACTACAGCAGATGATTCAAGCTTTTAATGCCGGAAACATCGAAACTGCTACCGAAATTCATCTACAACTATTTCCTTTGTTTAAAGCATTATTTTTAACTACAAATCCTATTCCAGTTAAACAAGCGCTGAAACTTCAAGGTTGGGCAGTCGGTTCAAATCGTCTACCACTATGTGAAGCTGACTCAGATGTTAGTGATAAGTTAAAGGTGGTACTGGAAAATCTTAATTTAATCTAGATAGCAACTGGTTTATGAGTAACTTGTGGTTACTAGATATATATAAATAATGAGAAACATTTTCACTAGTTTGTATTTGAAATTTCTATGCTTTGTAGTTGAGTAAGGTATGGGATTTAAGAAACCACAGATAAGATAAGTCTGTATTTGATGATTAATACGAGAAGAGTTATATATGTAAAATCGTTTTCTTAAAGAAACAACTAAACCTCTCAATGAGAATTTAGCTGGTTTCACAATAGAAAGCTAGTATTCCCTTTCATAACGAGATTGCTAAATTTGAATTTATTAAAGCTGAAAAACCAACAACAATCCAAGGAAAAAATGGTAAATAACGAAACTAAATCCGCCCTAAAAATTATTCCATTGGGTGGTTTGCATGAAATTGGCAAAAATACCTGTGTTTTTGAGTATGAAGACGAAATTATTCTTTTAGATGCGGGATTAGCCTTTCCTACAAAAGGAATGCTAGGGGTCAATATTGTCCTGCCAGATACAACCTATCTCCGAGAAAATAGGCATAAAATTCAAGGTATGATCGTCACTCATGGTCATGAAGACCACATTGGCGGTATTGCTTATCACCTGAAGCAGTTTGATATACCTGTGATTCACGGACCAAGGCTAGCAATGGCTATGCTAGAGGGCAAACTAGAAGAAGCTGGAGTACGCGATCGCACTCAGCTAAGATCAGTTAAACCCCGTGATGTAGTCCGCATCGGTAAACATTTCTTTGTAGAATATATCCGCAATACCCACTCCATTGCCGATAGCTTCACCGTGGCTATTCATACCCCTTTAGGTGTAGTTATTCACACGGGAGACTTCAAAATTGACCATACACCCGTAGATGGTGAACACTTTGACTTACAAAGGCTAGCAGAACACGGCGAACAAGGTGTGCTTTGCTTATTGAGTGATTCAACCAACGCCGAAGTACCAGGATTTACCCCTTCGGAACGGTCAGTTTACCCCAACCTAGACAGGGAATTTGGTAAAGCCACCGGACGTTTATTTGTCACTACCTTTTCCTCCAGTGTGCATCGCATCAACATGATTTTGCAATTAGCGCAGAAGCATAACCGCGCAGTGTCGGTGGTGGGTCGTTCCATGCTGAATTTAATTGCTCATGCCCGCAACCTGGGTTACATCAAGTGTGATGATAGTCTATTTCATCCCTTGCACGCAGTCCGGAATATGCCAGATGAAAAGGTACTGATTTTGACTACTGGCTCTCAGGGTGAAACAATGGCAGCCATGACCCGCATTGCCAACAAAGAACACTCCCAAATCAAAATTCGCCCAGGAGATACAGTCCTATTCTCTGCAAACCCGATTCCTGGCAATACTATCGCTGTGGTTAACACCATTGATAAATTGATGATTCAGGGAGCGAAAGTCGTGTATGGAAAGGACAAAGGCATTCACGTTTCTGGTCACGGCTGTCAGGAAGAACAAAAACTGATGATAGCTTTAACTCGTCCCAAATTCTTTGTGCCATTTCATGGTGAACATCGAATGCTAGTGAAGCATTCGGAAACTGCTCAGAGTATGGGTATTCCTCCCGAAAATATGGTAATTATCGAAAACGGTAATATCGTAGAGTTAACCGAAAATTCTATCGGTCTGGCTGGTAAGGTAGCATCTGGAATAGAGCTTGTAGATACCACCAGTTCTGGTATGGTGAGCGATAAAGTCTTGGAAGAACGACAACGGATGTCTGAAGAAGGCATTGTTACCATCGCTGCCGCCATTGATTGGAACGGTAAACTGATGGCTAAAGTGGAAACTCATCTACGAGGTGTAGTTACCAATGTAGAGCGATCGCTTGTGCAGAAATGGGTACAACAGCGTATTGAAGAAATGCTAACTGTCCGTTGGTCAGAATTTGCTCAGATTCGTGAAGGCGAAAAACCAGAAGTAGACTGGGGTGGATTGCAAGGGATGTTAGAGAGAGAATTACAACGCTCTATCCGTCGAGAATTGCAATGTCAACCAACTGTAACTTTGTTGATGCAAATTCCCGAAGAACCACCTGCAAAGGTCTCTGATGGTAGAAGACGGCGGACTCGCACTACAGCTCAGGTAGCATCTTAATCAATCAGACCGAAAATAATGGGATACAAGCCCCGTCACTTCGACAGGTGTTACAGTGAGCCTGCGATGCCCTGAGCCTGTCGAAGGGTCGAACTACTCAGTGCATCGCCTTCTAGGACGGCTTTATGTGAAAGTTTGGGCATAGTCGCCATAGGGCATTGGGAGACTTTAAACGGACATGGAGGGACGATAAGACCACTTGTGGCCTGTTCCAGCGAAGTGTCAAGGAATCCTCGCTTCTTTAGGACGAGGAGGTATGTCAAATACTCCTCAGATTGTCCAAGTTGCAGTGATCAATAATAGTATTTTGATTTCGCCTGGGACAGAAACTGATCCTCGCACTGAACAAAACCCCTGGTGGGTCTGAAGATCAAAGAATTAATATGGAACCCATTCGTATTTTTTATTTTTCGGATATTCTCTGTATTTGGGCTTATGTTGCTCAAATCCGTCTAGATGAGTTGAAAAAAACCTTTCAAGAAAAGATTGCCATAAAACACCACTTTGTCCCTGTTTTTGGTGTTTCTCTAGAAAAGCTGGAGAACCGATGGCGAGATCGGGGGGGATTGCAAGGATACAGTGATCATGTTAAAGAGGTTGCTAAAAAGTTTGATCACATCAGCCTTCATCCTGATATTTGGACTAAGGTGACACCAGTATCATCGACATCTTGTCATTTGTTTCTCCATGCCATTCAATTAGTAGAAATGAAGGGTTTGGTAGACCTAGATAGACAGGTATTTGAAAAAGCAACTCAGGCATTTCGGGAAGCGTTTTTTACCCGACTAGCAAATGTTTCTGACCGCAAGGTGCAATTTGAAATTGCAGAGGAGTTAAAACTCCCGATCGCAGCTATACAAGCTGAGATTGATAGTGGTGAGGCTTATGCTCAACTATCTCAGGATTTTGAATTAGTCAAAGAGCTTATGGTTACAGTCAGCCCTACCCTGATTTTTAATGAAGGACGGCAGAGACTCAATGGGAATGTCGGTTACCGAGTTATGGAAGCTAATATCCGTGAGTTACTACATAATCCTCCGGGAGAACAATCTTGGTGTTAAGAATGTTGAGCGATCGCCAAAAATTCTTAGGGAGTTGGAAGTAGGTAGTACAGGCGAATAAACTGTTAGGGCGTGTCATTCCGGTTACTCAACTTGCGATCGCCTATGGATTCCATACTGGTGACACCTATTTGATGACACACCCTATTACTTTGATTTGTGATATTTATACTTACTCGCAATAGTCGCAGGTTTTTATTATATTAAGTTTTGTAACGATTACATAGAAATCTGTCAAACGACAGATGACTTTATTAAAAGTTAAGATAGTTATAAATAATGTTCAATTATTACACGACCGACACTGCAAAAATTGCGATTAACTTGGTGTAGTAATAAGTTAGATTCTGGTGTAAGTGGTGACTAGAACATCTATTGTGACTCAGCCAGGAAAGGATTTTTCCGGTAAAGGTAATTTCCACATAATCAGTTTTTTTACCTTTTTTCCTATCTCCTGTTTCCTGCTATAGCTATATAACTTCCTGGGATTGCACTGTAGGTCTGACTTTCTAATCGCTTTTCGTGAAGTCAGGGTAAAATTTTTCTATCCTTTTGATTTACTAGGATTTTTTTGATACATGGGAATAGTAATAATAAACTCTGTTCCTTGACCCAATGCAGAGACAAATTCCAATGAGCCACCATGTTTTTGAGTAATAATTTGGTAGCTAATTGACAAACCTAATCCTGTGCCTTTACCTATAGGCTTAGTAGTAAAGAAAGGTTCAAACAGCCGCTTTTGCACTTGCTCTGATATTCCTATCCCGCTATCAACAATTCGTATAATAAGTTGCCCTATTGAGGATATTTCAGTCTGGATAAATATACTAGGAGGAATTTTTTTTATTTCCTCAGTTGTTATTTGAGCATTTCTTTCTTCTATTGCATCTATTGCATTACTAATAATATTGATAAATACCTGATTTAGCTGACCTGCATAGCATTCTATTAGCGGCAGGCTACTATATTCTTTTATGACTCTTATTTCTGGATAATCTGGGTTGCCTTTCAGTCGATTTTGCAAAATCATTAAAGTACTTTCAATTCCTTCATGAATATCAACTGCTTTATATTCTGACTCATCCATCCGCGAGAAACTTCGTAGAGAAGTGACAATTGTTTTAATACGCTCTGCCCCTATTTTTACTGATGAAAGCAGTTTTGGTAAATCTTCTACAATAAAATCAAGGTCTATGGCTTCAGCTTGTTCTTTAATTTCAGGTAAAGGATGGGGATAATTTTTTTGATAGAGGTTGAGTAGGTGCAGTATTTCTTCCATATAGTCGTAAGCAGGTGTTAAGTTTCCATAGATAAAATTAACAGGATTATTGATTTCATGGGCAACTCCTGCAACTAATTGACCAAGAGAAGACATTTTTTCACTCTGAATTAGTTGTGACTGAGTACACTGTAGTTCTTTTAATGTGTTCTCTAACTCCTTAGTTTGCTGCTGTAGTTTTGCTTCTGATTTCTTTAAAGCTAATTCAGCTTGTTTTCGATCAGTAATGTCACGGACAACTGCGAGTCCATGAGTCTTACCATTGTATATGCAACATGTTCCTGTAACCTCAACATCAATTAAGTTTCCATTTTTTGTAATATTCACTGCCTGACAATAAAAATATCCAGTTATCCTCAAAGTTTCAATATATTTTTCAAATAAATGTAAAGATTCTGGATGTACATAACCAGTGGGAGAAATTTCCTTTAATTCTTGCAAGGAATACCCCAGCATCCGACAAGTTGCCGGATTGACTTCAACCAGTCTTCCTGTTTCTAAATCATCAATAAAAATGCTATCATTAACTGCTTCAAAAATACTACGATATTGCGCTTGTTGTTGATACAGATTTTCTTCTGTTTGTTTTTGCTCTGTGATATCACGAAAAACAATCAAACCCCCTTTTAATTTTCCATCTCTATCTTTAAGGGGATTACTGTTAACCTTTAACCATATTCCTTCTGGTGCTTGATTACGATAAACAAACATTTCTACATCCTTGCAATTCTTACCCTGAATTGCTGTTTTTAGAGGTAGTTCATTTGTCGGAAAGGGTGTTGTTTTATCATTCTTAAACCATTTATGTTGCTTTGACCAATCCTCTTCTCTTATATTGTTAGTCAGATCATCAAACATTTCTAGTGCAGCTGAATTAAATAAAAAAATTCCTCCTTTATTATCAGCAATAATTACCCCATCACTCATAGAATTTAAGATTAAAAGTGAAAGGGTCGGGTCTTGTTCGGAAATATATTCGACCATTGAAATAACTCCCATAATTTTTTCTATAAATCATTTAAAGGAGTTGTTTTGCCTTTGACAGCTAATAAATTTAACTTATTTAGTATAGTTTTTATTAGTTTTGTTCCAGAATTATTGAATGTCAATTGCATAACTCACCCCAAGAGTAAGGATTCTACATTAATAAAAAATAGCAGAAAAGTAATTATAGCTAGAAAGTTAGCAATAGAATTTTTGCAGTTTCTGCCCATAATGTTAGATATTTTTCTGCTTTTATTATTTAGGTTTTTTTCATAGCATAATTATGGAGCGGGTAGAATGTCTACTCCATAATTATCATTTGTTGTCGAAAGTTCTCTAAATTACTTAAACTACAACTTTTTCTAAAATTAGCTTAGAACGTTTTACTTGCTCAGGAATTGTCACAGGATAATTGCCAGTGAAGCAAGCTGAACAGAAACTATTGGTATCTTCTTGGGTTGCTTCGAGCATTCCCTCCCAGCTGAGATAAGCAAGGCTATCTACACCCAATTGTTCGGCAATTTCTGCTACGGATTTAGTAGCCGCAATTAGTTGATCTTGGTTATCAGTATCGATCCCGTAAAAGCAGGGATGTGTGACTGGTGGAGAAGAAATCCTCATGTGTACTTCTGCTGCACCTGCTTCACGCAAGGCTTTAACAAGTTTCCGGCTTGTTGTTCCCCGGACAATGGAATCATCGACAATAATTACTCGTTTACCCACCAACACGTCTTTGAGGGGGTTGAGTTTCATGCGAATCCCGGTTTCGCGCATGGATTGTGTGGGCTGAATAAAAGTCCGCCCTACATAGCGATTTTTAATTAATCCTTCCCCATAAGGTACACCAGATGCTTGGGAAAATCCAATAGCCGCAGGTATTCCCGAATCAGGAACACCAAAGACAATATCTGCATCTACAGCCGATTCTGCTGCTATTTGTCGCCCTAGTCTTATGCGATAGGTATACAAACTTTCGTTGTGCATGATGCTATCAGGACGTGCAAAGTAAATCATTTCAAAGATACACAACTTACGCTCTGGTTTTTGAATCCAATGATAGGAAGCTAAACCTGCTTCAGTAATCCAAACTAATTCCCCTGGTTCTACATCGCGTAAGTATTCGGCTCCAATGATATCTAAACCACAAGTTTCTGAAGACAAGACGTAACGAACTGGATTACCGGGTAAAGTCCCAATGACTAAGGGTCGGATACCATGAGAATCACGAACACCCATGACACCTACGGGAGTACCAATCACTAAGCTAAAAGCTCCTTCGCATCGGTGAAAGGCTTGAATAGATCCTTCTAACCAATCTGCACCAGCGTTAACTGCTTCGGCGATCGCAAAGGCAATCATTTCTGAGTCTGTGGTTGTAACTAAATCGACATTAGTCTCCAATAACTGTTCACGTAACTGTACAGTATTGACTAAATTACCGTTATGTGTAAGAGCAAGTGAACCTAGTCGGGTTTCCACCACCACTGGCTGGGCATTATCTCTGCGGCTAGAACCCGTGGTGGAATAACGAGTGTGACCAACAGCCAAATTTCCAGGCAAATGATCTAATATCGACTCATTAAAGACTTGAGACACTAGGCCCATATCTTTGTGCAGATGTACTTTTTCATCCTCAAAAGTCGCAATACCAGCTGATTCTTGACCCCGATGTTGCAGGGCATACAATCCAAAGTAGGTCATTTTCGCAACATCTTCCTCTGGTGCGTAAATGCCAAAAACACCACAAGCTTCTTCTGGCTTGTCCGGTTGATGTTCTTGACTATTAATTGGTTGTGTTACCTGATTGGGGTATTCATCCGATAGCTTACTTGGCGTAGCCATAGTAACAGAATGGATGGGAATCATTGGCTATTGCTCCTGGTTGGGGTGTCAAGTCAGAATAATCTGTAATTCATAATTAGCGATTCGTAATTGCTACTCCATCAATAAACTGAGTGAGTGATGCTACATTCTGATCATGAATTAATTACGAATTACCCATTACAAATTAGTAATTATTTAGTCACTGGGATTATGTCGCTGGATAGTTGCCAAATCCTTAACGACTCTTTAACCATCTATTAAAACAGTAGCGTAATTCTGTTCACAGAGGTTAATGATCACGGTATCGGGAATAAAAAAGTTAATTGGGAGTATTCTTCGGTTTAGCAAGACGGTTGGAGATCGCGTGGAAATAGCGATCGCGCATCTGTTCCATACTAACTTTGATTAAGGTTTGGTTATCAGAAGTTAAAATTGCCAAACCCACCTCAGAACTGCCCAAATTTTTTACCATACCGATTTTTTGCCAACATTCTGCTAAGTGTGACTGTAAATAGGATTCCCATTTTTCTTGTGCTGATGAACTTACCGAAACTAAAATTCTCGCCCCACCTTCACCAAACAGCACCTCATCCACACGTTGTAACTGATTTTCTAAGATGTCGATCTGAACTTCCGCCCCTAAATTCCCAGCCAGACAAGATTCCGCCAAAGCCACAGCAACTCCCCCCTCAGCCGAATCATGGGCTGAACCTATCCAACCGGCCCGAATACCTTCCCGGCAAACTTCCTGCACACGACGTTCCAAATCAAAATCTACCCGTGGCGGTCTTCCAGCTACAGTATTGTGAATAGTCGCTAAATACTCAGATGCACCCAAACTAATGGAGGATGTCAGAGGTAAACCCAAAAGATAAATCAGATCACCTGCGGCTTGCCAACCTTGACCACAAATTTTAGTTAAATCAGGAATCAATCCCACCATACCCACCACAGGAGTCGGATAAATCGGTTGAGGATTACCTTCCGAATCAAAAGTTTCATTGTATAGAGAAACATTTCCACCTGTAACTGGTGTAGCAAATTCCAGACAACCTTCAGACAAACCGCGACAAGCCTCAGCCAATTGCCAGTAACCAATGGGTTTTTCTGGACTGCCAAAATTGAGATTATCTGTCACCGCCAGAGGTTCAGCACCCACACAGCTAAGATTCCGGGCAGCTTCAGCCACCACTGCCTTTGCTCCCTCGTAGGGATCAAGATAAACATAGCGAGGATTACAGTCTACAGTCGCTGCTACTCCAGATGTAAAACTCTCAGGTGATGATTTTTCATTTTCTGGTTTTTCTAGGGGACGTAACCGCACCACAGCCGCATCTGCACCCCCTGGCAATATCACAGTATTATTCTGTACTTGATGGTCATATTGGCGATAGACCCAACTTTTAGAAGCGATCGTTGGTGTATCCAGCAAAGTTAACAGAATATCATCCCAAGATTGCAGTTTTCCTTGAACTTCAATCCCCGCAGTTGTTCCAGCAGGCAAAGAATCAGGCGACCATTTCCAAGCTTCACGGGCATACTCTGGTGGTTCCGCCAACAATTCTCGTTCATAAAGGGGGGTATTTTCCGCCAACGCCTCAGCCGGAATTTCTGCGGCTACTTCACCCTGGAATAAAATCCGCACAATGGGTTCAGCAATCACCGTACCGGCAACCACAGCATGAAGTCCCCAACGCTGAAAAATATCAATTAGCTCTTTTTCCCGCCCCTTATGGGCAACAAACAGCATTCTTTCCTGAGACTCCGATAGCAGATATTCATAGGGAACCATTCCTAGTTCCCGCACAGGAATTTTATCTAAATCGAATTCAATCCCCACACCACCTTTAGCCGCCATCTCTGATGTTGAACAGGTGATCCCCGCAGCACCCATATCTTGGGCGGCTACAACTGCACCAGTTTTAAAGGCTTCTAAACAAGCTTCAATTAAAGACTTTTCGATAAAGGGGTCGCCTACTTGCACAGCCGGACGGTTATCTAGTGATTGGTCGCTTAATTCTGCACTAGCGAAACTTGCGCCTCCCATACCATCGCGTCCGGTGGTAGAACCAACATAAAGCACCGGGTTTCCTAAACCAGAAGCCCCAGATTTGACAATTTCTGGCGTTTCCATCAATCCCAGCGCCATCACGTTCACCAAGGGATTACCAGAATAAGCTTTATCAAAGTAGACTTCACCGCCCACAGTGGGAACTCCAACGCAATTACCATAATGGGAAATTCCCGCGACAACACCTGTAAATAACCGTTGGGTTTTGGGATCATCTAAAGAACCGAAACGTAAAGAATTTAATAAGGCTATGGGACGCGCCCCCATTGTAAAGATATCTCTGAGAATCCCACCGACACCAGTACCAGCGCCTTGGAAAGGTTCAACGGCTGAGGGGTGGTTATGAGATTCTATTTTAAATGCTAATTGTCGTCCGTCGCCGATATCCACAACCCCAGCATTTTCACCAGGACCTACCAGGATGCGGGGGCCAGTGGTGGGGAACTGTTTGAGTAAAGGGCGGGAATTTTTATAACAGCAATGTTCTGACCACATGACCCCAAACATACCTAGTTCAGCTTTGTTGGGATGTCGCCCTAAGCGTTTGACAATTTCTCTATATTCTTCTGGTTTGATGCCTTCTGAGGCGATTTCTTGGGGAGAAAACGGATTTTCGGAAATGCTGGTCATGGAAGTTATGCACCAAGAGGACAGATGATCATTTTATCTGGTTACTACTCCTGTGGGTGCAGAATTATTGAGATCAAGAAGTTGAAAAAGTGATCAGTGAAAATTGGTGTACCCCTACTTTTCTTTAGATTTCTTTAATGATTTTATTATACATAATTTGTTTTAATGACTAAATATGGTTAAATATGACTAAATAAGAGCAATAATGAGCGAAATACAGATAAAGCCGTCTCACAAAAATCAACCTGGTAAAATTGTTGTCAATGCTGATGAATGGACTTTAAGCAATAATGGGTTTGCAACAGCTCCTGATACAGCAACTTTTGTTATTAATATTGCTAAATGGTTCACTAACGGTCGTAATACAGGGAAATTCTATGCCTATTCGACTAACTTTGGTTTGAAAGAATCATCGTTGGCACAGACAATGACTAACGCTGGTTATATATGGATTGTTGGTAAGGGTATTAAATTAGATTTACAGACTTTGTTCACTTTTGATGGTATTTTTCTTTGTGGAGATTTGGTTAATAATGAACTGCTAATTGATTATGTTAAAGCTGGGGGAAATGTTTATCTAGGTGCTGGTAAAGGTTGGGGTGGAGCGCAAGCGGAAGCTGAAGATTGGCGTACTTTTCTGAATGCTTTTGGTTTCAAATTCTTGGGTGCATATAACGGTATTGGTGGTAATCAAACTGTGAATAGCTCTCATCCGATTTTTGCAGGAGTGAAAGCGATTCTACAAAATAATGGTAACTCCATTGTTGATTTAGATGCTACTACTCAAAATAATCAGATTATTCTGACTCATGCTAATGGAAAAGGGCTGATTGGTACTTTTGCGGGTTCTGAAGCACAAGCAGAAACAACAACATCTGATAAATCCAAATCTCAACCAAAACCAGAACCGATAACATCTGATAAATCCAAATCTCAACCAAAACCAGAACGGATAACATCTGATAAATCCAAATCTCAACCAAAACCAGAACCAATAACATCTGATGAATCCAAATCTCAACCAAAACCAGAAACAACAATATCTGATGAATCCGAATCAGAGGAAGTTATTAATGAGTTTGTACAAGCAGAAACCACTTGCATAGCCACAGGATTAGTGCTTATTTCTAATATCGTATATAAAGCCCAAGTCAAGCGGACTCAAGCCGATGAATACATCGAAATTAGCAATAAAGGGACAACAAACGCCGATTTATCTGGTTGGAAAATTATATACGGTTCAAATCAGAAACAATTCTTTACTTTCCCGGCGGAAACAACTTTAATAGCAGGTGAAAGTTTCCGAGTTTATACTAATCAGGTACATCCCGAAACCGGCGGTTTCAGTGTAGGGAGTCGCACGGCCATTTGGAAGGATACAGGGGATGAAGGTAAACTATTTGATGCTGAGGGAAATCAGGTTTCTACTTTAGCTTATGGTATGAGCGGTATCCCCGGCATTAAAGCTGAGTTAGGTGTACCAAAACTGGTCATTGAGGCCAGCCCTTTGGGAATCAAGAAACAGATGGCATTCCCAGGAAAAATCACCTTTACCGAGGCCTTGAAACTGGCAATTAGTAATTTATTGGAAGATGACAATGATATTGAAAGTCCTCTGGGTTTGATTGTCAACGATCCCGGTGCATATAATTTGCCTCAAGATGTAGATAAAGCGGCAGTGATTGAAGTCCTGCGTTCTCAACTAAACCAACCTACTAGCAAACTTTTATTGCATACTTCCAAGATTGGATATGCGCCAAAAAATGGCGAAACTATTAAGGATAACTGGATATTCCAGTTAGATATCAATGACGGTAGCCTACATTGGGCAATTATTGATCGCTCTGGGGTTAAGGCTCCTTACAATTATCGTTTCAGTTAGAAACTGGAATTCAGATAGAATAATGGCGATCGCACTTAAATCATGCGATCGCCAGTCGTTTTATAATACATTCATGCCAATAAATCAACGAAAGTATGTAGCTGACTAATTTAGTAAATGAAGCTTCCTTGCTCAACTACTTTTTGCATTAGCTCATAAAAAGAACGATAGCGATTTGCACCTGGAAGCTTATTACCAAAGTGCCATGCTTCTAACTCTTCATCATCAAAAAGTACATCAGGAATTAGCAAAAGAATATCGCCATCATCACTGTCACTACTAATTTCTAAGGCGTTTTGTAAATATTCACATCTTAAATGAATACAATCTTGTTCCTCACCATAGGCAAAGTATAAATTATCGGGAACGCTGGGTCTTTCGTCAGTGTATGGAACCCAAGCATCAATCCAGTTCTGATTTCTGGTGGAAAACCATTCTAATTCTTCTGTTGACCAAAGCTTGATGTCTGTCCAGTCTGAATTTCGCCAACCGTTAGAAACTTTCAGAAATTCTCGGTAGGAAGTTGGAAATTTAATGCCTAAACGCTTCTCAGCAGTGATAATCTGTTGTTCTGTTGCTCCTGGATAACCCAGCCAACCAGATTGACGGAGTTCGGGTGTAAGTTTAGGTTCTCTGGTTATATCATCCCTGCACTCTTCTATGTCATATTCAATGAGTTTTAAACTGAATTCTTTAAGCAGGTTCTCCCAATCAAATTGAGCCATGTATTTTGCCAAAAGACATTTTATATTTTATCAGGACTGATGCCAATGGCAGAATAGGCTTTCACACTCCCGTTAAATTTCTGGTAAAATTTCCCCACACTTGTTTCATAACCTGACAGATATTTTGCCAAAGCTATGACCAAGTATGGGGAGGTTATGATCAAACAAGAAATCTTATGGTTTTAATACCTTACGATCCAAAATTCAACACTAGTTTGATTAGGACATTGCTTGAATGATGTAATCAAAGTAAGGTGCTGCTTGGGCTGCATCTTCTGCGCTCAGTAAGTCAATAGAGGCTGTTTTTAAGGCAGTGATCGCTTCTACCATTCCTGGTACGGGAACACCTAAAGAGTTGTACATTTCTCGTACACCAATTAAACCAATTTTTTCAATTGGGTCTTTGTCACCAGCAAGTACGCCGTAGGTAATTAGGCGCAAGTACCAGCCAAAGTCACGGATACACAAAGAACGCTGACGCTCACCGTAAGCATTACCGCCGGGTGCGATAAAGTCTGGGCGCTTTTGCCAAAGTTTTTTGGTGGCTTCTTGAACAATCTTTTTTTCGTTCTCGGCTAAGGTCGCAGCAATGCGGGTGCGTTGAACACCGGTTTGCAAATATTCTTTGATGCTTTTGAGTTCGCCACTGCTGGGATAACGCAGTTGGTCGTCGGCTTGGAGAATCACTTGGCTAATGACAGTCATAATTATATGCAATCACGCGAAATATTATTTGCTAGTTTACCGAGTCTGAGGTACACAAAGAAAGGAATATTAAGAATATGTAGGGATAGGGGGGAAGAAGCAGGGGAGCAGGGGAGCAGGGAGCAGGGAGCAGGGGGGAGAAGACCGTAACTTCAATGACTAATGAGTAATGGCTAATAACTAATGACTAAACAACAGGGTGAGTTAATTGAGATTGCGATCGCCGACCTGAGTAATACGGGTGAAGGTGTGGGACGCTGTGAGGAACTGGTGGTTTTTGTTCCTGATACTGTTCCAGGCGATCGCGTCATAGTACGCTTAGTACACGTTAAACCTAAATATGCTCACGGAAAATTGCATGAGCTATTAGAAAGATCCCCTCATCGAGTCCGACCGAATTGCATTGTGGCTGATAAATGTGGTGGTTGTCAGTGGCAACATATTAACTATGAATATCAGCTAGTAGCTAAACATCATCAAGTTATCCAAGCTCTACAACGTATTGGCGGTTTTAGTGATATCACAGTTGATCCCATACTACCGACATCAGGATCTTTGGGCTATCGCAATAAAGCTACTTATCCTTTGGGAATATCCGCCACAGGTCAGGTACAGGCTGGTTACTACCAAAAAGGTAGCCATCAATTAGTGAATTTGAATCAATGTCCTGTCCAAGATGCACGGTTAAATCCTTTATTGGCTGAAGTTAAGCAAGACATCCAACAGCGCAGGTGGCGAATTTACGATGAACGCAAACACCAAGGACAAATCCGCCATCTGGGTTTACGCATTGGACGGCGGACAGGAGAAATGTTATTGACTCTAGTAGTCAAGGAGTGGAATTTACCAGAAATTGAAAATCAGGCACAGGAATGGTTAAAGCGCTATCCCCAATTGATGGGTGTGTCGTTAAATCGCAATAGCGATCGCACCAATGCCATTTTTGGCTCTCAAACTCGTTGTATTGCTGGCGTTCCCTACCTAACGGAAAAATTCGCTGATTTAGAATTTCAAGTCCTTCCAGATACCTTTTTCCAGGTCTATACAGAAGCCGCAGAAGCACTATTACAGGTGATTCAGTCAGAACTCAATCTTCAAGGACAAGAGTTGCTAGTTGATGCTTACTCTGGTATCGGGACTTTAACTTTACCTTTAGCAAAACAAGTCCGCCAAGCCATAGGCATAGAATTACAACCAGAAGCTGTACAGCAGGCAATTTTGAACGCCCAGCACAATCAAATTAATAATGTCACATTCCAAGTAGGAGCAGTAGAGAAGTTGCTCCCAGAAATGGAAATCATTCCCGATGTGGTGTTACTTGACCCGCCCCGGAAAGGATGCGATCGCGCCGTCATAGATTCTTTATTGCGATCGAAACCTTCACGCATAGTTTACGTCAGTTGTAAAGTAGCCACTCTGGCCCGCGACCTCAAATTGTTATGCCAAGACGGGCAATACACCATTACACGGGTGCAACCTGCTGATTTCTTCCCACAAACAGCCCACGTCGAAGCTGTGGCCTTTCTTGTACTATCAGATGGGTAGAGGAATATTGAATCTTTGCTAGGACTTACGCAGACTCTGCGTTTTCTTGGCGTTCTTGGCGGCTTGGCGGTTCAATAAATCAAGATTTTGGGCAATTTTTGCGTAAGTCCTGTTTGCAAAAAACTCAAATTTCAAATTCCTAGTCTAGTGCATACCAGGAATGCTAAAATTAGATCAACCTCAAAATAAAAACCATTTTGTGACCAAGATTAAAGTTACAACAACTCTAAACAACAAAGATAAGATTGTCTCAAGTAAAAATTGACAATAACCAGACAATCCTATTGATTCTGAGCAAAATTTCTAGCCCTTTTAGTTGCTAAGTAACTGCACAAGCAGTTGTTGTATATCTGTTTTATGTCCCAACAATCTCATCTCATAAATAGAGTTAATGCTCCCTAGCATTTTCAAAATTTTAGTATTTCCAGGCGCAAGTTTGAAGCCATCATGATCACCTCAAATTTTTATCAGGGTGCGTGTAATAGCAAACTGATGTCTAGCTAACTGAAAGCTACGGGGTTTCTCTAGTGATTACCATTTCCCTTCGTCCAGTTGGACGGCATTGGGGTACGATTAGTTTCGCCTCAACTCTTTATCTATGCCCAATTTTAGATTTACTGTTAGCGGAAATCCCCGCGACACTCCAAGGAGAACTGCGGCTAGGACTCCAAGAAGCCTTAGTCAATGCAGCCAAACACGGTAATAATCTTGATCCTAGTAAAACAGTTGTAGTCCGATTTTCATTAATAGATAATCAGTATTGGTGGGTAATATCAGACCAAGGTTCAGGCTTTATTCCTGCATCCCCTCATAATGAAGACCCCACAAATTATTTACCACCCGACGAGTCAGAAAATGGCCGGGGCTTATGTCTTCTACACCAAATTTTTGATCAAGTAGAGTGGAATCGCAAAGGTACAGAACTAAGGCTGTGTAAAGAAATGGAAAGTCGCCCCCGTTTGTCTTTGCGATGGCAAGGACTGGGAAAAAGCAGGGGTGAAGAGTGTAGGGTGTAGGGGAGAGAAAAAACTACTTATTCTGTACTCCTTTATCTCCATGACTGGGACAGGGAGGGGCGGAAATGGAACGATCCAACCAACCTACAGCTTGTTCTAATCTGACTATGGCTTCTTGTGGTTGGTTCTGAACTAGATACAAAACAGCTGCGGCAGCTTGTTCACTAGCACGAGAATTGCGGTTAGACTTGAGGCGATGCCAATCGTTAGGTGAAATGCTTAACCTTTCCATTAGGGCTTGGGCTAATTCTATAGTACTAACTTCATTCAATTGACTGCTTTTAGGAAGTTGGGTCGGTTGAGACATGATTTTAATTCCTGAGTGTGAGATCAACAAGCCATAAATAGCCTCTGTACAACCAAGGGCTAAATCAAGGTTAAAATTTGAAGTATTGACTAGTATTTAATCATAGTTTACTACTTCAAAATGAACCCGCCTAAACAATCACAGCCTTCAGGGGAAAGTCAGGAACCGGATTTCGAGCAAGAACTGGAAGAGGTGGAAACAGCGCTGTTCTCCTTAAAACAACGTTACAATCAGGTACAAAGCGATCGCCAAAAACAGGCAGAATCGCAACAGCGTCGCCAGGAATTGCAACAAAATAAACACCAGACACCAGCAATCAAAGCCGAATTACAGCAAATAAAACAGCAGTTAGAAGCCCTAGAAATCAACTTAGAAAGTCAGTTATTTTCTTGGCGTAGTCTCAAAAAACCCTTTTGGCAAGCCGTCCGCTTTGGTGGCATGGGAGTTATCATAGGCTGGATATTAAAATCCTATGCGGGATAATCTTAAATGTTAAGATTGTCTAATATCTGCCTTATATACATTGACAAAATAGCATTTATTTACTATGTTAAATCGACGAATTGCCGAAGTATTGCGGAGTGGTCAACCTGAAGATTCTCTGATAGTTAAAGGTTGGGTCAGAACCAAACGGGAATTAAAAGGATTTGCTTTTATAGAAGTAAATGACGGTTCATCACTAGCTAACTTACAAGCTGTAATTAATCAAGATTTACCAGACTACGAAGCTATTATTAAACAACTGAATACAGGTGCATCTGTGGAAGTCAGTGGGGTACTGGTGGCTTCTCAAGGTAAAGGACAGCGCATTGAATTACAAGCCGCAGCCGTGAAAGTCTACGGTGAAGCTGATCCCGAAACCTATCCTCTACAAAAGAAACGCCACTCCTTTGAATTTTTACGCACAATTGGACATTTGCGATCGCGCACTAACTCCTTTGGTGCAGTATTCCGAGTCAGAAACGCCTGTTCAGCCGCCATTCACGAATTTTTTCAACAACGAGGCTTTTTATGGGTACATACACCCGTAATTACCGCCAACGACTGCGAAGGCGCAGGGGAACTATTCAGCGTTACCAGCTTGGATTTAAAAAACATTCCCCGCACAGACAACCAAGCAATAGATTACACCCAAGACTTTTTTGGGAAACCCACATATTTAACAGTTAGCGGACAGTTACAAGCCGAAGTCATGGCCATGGCTTTTTCTAACGTCTACACCTTTGGTCCCACATTCCGCGCCGAAAACTCCAACACCTCCCGTCACCTCGCCGAATTTTGGATGGTCGAGCCAGAAATAGCCTTTTGTGACCTAGACGGTAACATGGATTTAGCCGAAGCATTTCTCAAACACATTTTTCAATATGTCTTAGAAAAATGCCCAGAAGACATGGAATTTTTCAACCAACGCATAGATAATACCGTTTTAGCCACAGCCGATAATATTATTAATAATCAATTTGAGCGCTTAACATATACAGAAGCAGTCAAATTATTAGAAACAGCCAAAGTCAAATTTGAATATCCCGTCAGTTGGGGCTTAGATTTACAATCAGAACACGAACGTTATCTAGCGGAACAACTGTTTAAAAAACCCGTAATTGTCACAGATTATCCCGCCGAAATCAAAGCCTTTTATATGCGGTTGAACGATGATGAAAAAACCGTCCGCGCTATGGATATTCTTGCACCGAAAATTGGCGAAATCATTGGCGGTTCCCAAAGAGAAGAACGCCTAGAAGTGTTAGAAAAGCGCATTTTAGCCCAAGGGATGCAACCAGAAGATTTATCCTGGTATCTGGATTTACGCCGCTATGGTAGTGTTCCCCATGCTGGTTTCGGCTTGGGTTTTGAAAGACTCGTACAATTTATCACAGGTATGGCAAACATCCGCGATGTCATTCCCTTCCCTCGCACACCTCAAAGCGCCGAGTTTTAGTAACTAAAATACTATGTTACGTGTAGGTTGGGTTGACGCAAGGAAACCCAACACTTTCTATTTCTTGAATTTGTTGTTCAATACTATTAATTTCTTGAATAATAATATTTCTCAAAGCTAAAACAAATCTATCACTATAAGCTCCTTGTTTAGAGAGAGTTTCTAGCACTTGTAATTGATTGAGTATTTTTTCTTGAGTTGTCATTTCAGGGCTTTCTTTTGATTGTTTAAGAAAAAATAGTGCTGATATAGCAGGGAGCAGGGGAGCAGGGAGCAGCCTTGAAACTCTTTAATTACAATGGTTTTATGATCCGTTCGTGTCCTAACCACCTTGGCGGTTGCTATAATATATAATTTATAGCATTTTCTAATCTGCTGAGTTACACCTTATTAATTCTTCTCTCTGCGCCTCTGCGGTCAGATTTCCATAAAAAAACAGCCACCTCCATGCGAGAAGCAGCTGTTTTTCAATTTATGTGACTACAGAATATTAGTAATCGAAGTCACCGCCACCCATACCACCGCCACCAGCAGGGGCAGCATCTTTAGGCTCAGGCTTGTCAACAATAATACATTCGGTTGTCAACACCATACCAGCGATAGAAGCCGCGTTTTGCAAAGCAGAACGGGTTACTTTAGCAGGGTCAACAATACCAGCTTCTAACAAGTCAACGAATTCGTTGGTTGCAGCATTGTAGCCGATGTTGAAGTCTTTCTCTTTCACACGTTCAGCAATTACAGCACCATTCTGACCAGCATTTTCAGCAATCCGTTTCAGAGGCGCAGGTAAAGCGCGAACGACAATCAAAGCACCAATTAACTCTTCATCTTTGAGATTAGCTTTTGCCCAAGTTTCTAATTCAGGAGCAAGGTGAGCTAGAGTTGTACCACCGCCGGGAACAATACCTTCTTCCACAGCAGCTTTGGTGGCGTTGATCGCGTCTTCTAGGCGTAGCTTTTTGTCTTTCATTTCGGTTTCAGTGGCTGCACCCACTTTCACCACAGCTACACCACCAGAGAGTTTAGCAAGACGTTCTTGCAGTTTCTCTTTGTCGTAGGAAGATTCGGTTTCATCCATCTGACGACGGATTTGCTCGCAGCGAGCCTTCACAGGGGCTTCGTTACCTTCAGCAACAATTGTGGTTGTGTCCTTGGTAATTGTGATCCGACGAGCTTTACCGAGGCTTTCGATTTTGGTGTTTTCTAGCTTCAAACCAGCGTCTTCGGTGATTAGTTGACCACCAGTTAGAACGGCGATATCTTCTAGCATCGCTTTACGGCGATCGCCAAAACCAGGAGCTTTTACAGCCGCAACATTTAGTACACCACGCAAGCGGTTAACTACCAAGGTTGCTAAAGCTTCTTTTTCAATATCTTCGGCGATAATCACCAAAGGACGACCAGCGCGAGCTACTTGCTCTAAAACTGGTACTAAGTCCTGTACTAAGGCGATTTTTTTATCAGTTAACAGCAGGAAAGGCTCATCAAAAACCGTTTCCATGCGTTCAGCATCGGTAGCGAAATAAGGAGAGATGTAGCCCTTCTCAAAGCGCATCCCTTCGGTAATTTCTAGCTCGGTGGTCATAGATTTCCCTTCTTCTAGGGAAATTACGCCTTCCTTGCCTACCTTGTCCATTGCTTGAGCAATCATCTGACCCACTTCTTCATCGTTACCAGCTGAAATAGCAGCAACTTGAGCAATGGATTTAGAATCTTCTACTGGACGGGCGTGTTGAGCAATCTTTTCTACCAAGAAGGCGGAAGCCTTATCGATACCACGCTTCAAGGAAATTGCATTCGCGCCAGCAGCAACGTTGCGTAAGCCTTCCTTGACCATAGCGTGAGCCAAAACGGTAGCGGTTGTAGTACCATCACCAGCCGCGTCGTTGGTCTTGGAAGCAGCTTGACGAATCAAAGCTACACCAGTGTTCTCAATATGATCTTCTAATTCGATTTCTTTGGCGATGGTGACACCATCATTAACGATTTGTGGTGCGCCAAATTTCTTTTCTAGGACTACGTTACGACCTTTAGGACCCAGGGTAACAGCTACGGCCTCAGCCAAGATGTCAATGCCTCGCTCCAGGGCGCGACGGGCGTTTTCGTTGTAAATAATGCGCTTTGCCATATATGTCTCTCAATTCAGGGAGTAAGTCAAACAATTTTGGATTTTAGATTTGCGATTTTAGATTGATGATTATTAGATTTATGAGCAGCATAAAGGCGTTGCTCAAACCAAAAAAACAATTTCATGATCCAAAATCTCAAATCTAAAACTGGTACGGTCAAACAATTTTGGATTAGGCGTTGGGCGTTGTTTTGCCCGACTGCGCTCAGTACAAGTCGCTCAGGGCAAGCCTACTCCTAATTCCCCATTAGTTAACGACTGCTAAAATATCTTTTTCAGAAAGCAGTACGTATTCTTCTGTGCCGAGCTTGATGTCAGTGCCAGCGTACTTGGAGTACAGCACTTTATCGCCGGTTTTAATGTCTAATTCCTGACGGCTACCATCGTCATTACGCTTGCCAGGGCCAAGGGCGACGACTTCGCCTACTTGGGGTTTTTCCTGAGCATTATCGGGTAGGTACAGTCCACCTGCGGTCTTTTCTTCGGGGGCGCTTACTTTTACGAAAACGCGATCGCCGAGGGGTTTAACTGTAGAAACGCTTAAAGTTACAGCTGCCATAATTATTTATTTTCTCCAGAGTTAGCACTCTCAACTCCTGAGTGCTAATCTACCCAAAAGCAGCATACAATGGCAACAATTACTTGAGTACGGGTTCCCGCACTAAGGTATGGCTGAACTACTTAAGTATAAATACTCAATTATTTTGATATATCGGGTTTTGCTCCGTAAGTCACGAATATTTTTATAGAGCTAAATTTATTTCCAAACCAGGAAAATTGTTATAAAACAGTAATCAGGGTGCTGCTTGATGAGTAACATTACAGTGATCCAGTGCCGCCATCCTATTGCTAAAACCATTCAATCTCTAAACCACACAGCCTGAGGGAATTGTTGAGAAACTTCAGGAAAAGCAAAAATTCAGGGACAAATTTTCATCTGTTCTCACGAGACATTTGCGAACTTCTGTAAAAAACAAGTTAGTCTGAGATATCGGAAATACTCAAATAAAATGGCGTATTCAAGAGTCAAACCTTGATCAGCCCTAAGAGAGTCTCCCATTTGCATTGTTCAAACCAAAGTCAATTGCTTGCGAGTTTGTGGTTCTACACGGATAATGGTGGTCTACCCAGATGGTGCCTGGTATTGCCAAGCAAAACCAGAAGTTATTGAGCAAATCATCCCAGAACAGTTGATAGGCATAATGGTGGTACAAAAATAGGCATTTTTAACCCATCTTTTGCCGATAATCTCCCTACCTGCTTGTGAACAGTTGATAGAGGCTTAACATCCGCAGGATATAGTAAAGCAGTAAGTCTATGAAAGCGCGGGTTGTTTTGAAGTGAGGGTCATCTTGAACCAATACATACGTCGTGAATCGGAAAGATGATGATTTAATCAGTGTTTTTTCCCCGCCCCTTTCAAAGCGATATATAATAACGCATTATAAATATTACTGTTCTACGTATCCTTACCGGAAGTTTGCCCATCAACTAGTCGTCTGAATCAAAAGTGACCACCACTTTTAAGACTGACAGGAAACAAAGGCAAGTTAAGTAGAAAAACGGACAACATCTCAATGAGCCACCAGAAAGGATAACCATTCAAAACCTTGATGGACCGAAGCGCGACAAGTGCCACTGCTATGAAAGAACCCAGCATGAAAGATCACAAAAGACTGCTATTGATTGATGATGACCCTAACCTCATCTTGCTGGTGAAGGATTACCTCGAATTCAGAGGCTATGAAGTCAACACTGCCGAAAACGGAAGAGAAGCTCTGGAAATTCTTGAAC
Organism: Nodularia harveyana UHCC-0300; assembly: GCF_034931085.1. Lineage (NCBI taxonomy): Bacteria > Bacillati > Cyanobacteriota > Cyanophyceae > Nostocales > Nodulariaceae > Nodularia > Nodularia harveyana. The sequence goes on from NZ_JAYGHG010000006.1 coordinate 76,890, forward strand.
AAGATATTCCAGATATGATCATCTGTGACGTAATGATGCCGGAAATGGACGGATACACCTTTGTAGAACAAGTCCGACAAAATGAACGCACCGGCTGGATTCCCGTACTTTTCCTCTCAGCAAAAGGACAAAGTGCAGACCGAGTTAAAGGTCTGAACAAAGGGGCTGATGTCTATATGGTCAAGCCCTTTGAACCAGAAGAACTCGTAGCCCAAGTAGAATCTTCCTTGAAGCAAACTACTCGTTGGAAAGAACACCAAGCCAAAGGAGGCGAAAACGGTTCTCGGATTCAGGTTCCCTTTGATGTCCAGTTAACACCAACCGAACTGAAAGTAGTACAGTTTGTTGCTAGGGGTTTAGCTAACCGGGAAATTGCTGAAGAATTAAACGTTAGTCAGCGTACAGTTGAAAGCCATGTGTCCAATATGTTGGGTAAAACCAATCTCCACAACCGCACTGAACTAGCGCGCTGGGCAATTGAAAATCAAATGGCTTAAACTCTTTGCTGATTTCTGAAGTTGTGAGTTTTGAGCAATTATGTCTTAACTCAAAACTCAGGCTGGTTAAGGCATTCTGACTTCAGATTGAAAGCTCATAAATTATGAATTGTGAAGCTAAACTTGGATTTTTTAATTCAAACTTCATGATTCATAATTCATATTACAGTCCTTAACTGCGATGTTCCAACCCGGATATCACCTAAAAATATTACTACATCACCCCACGCAAATCCTCCATCTCCGCAACTGGAAAGGAAATATGGCTTGTAGGGGTTGATCAAGCTTTACATAACAGAAAATTAAGGGTTAACCGAAGACGCATAGTTAAATTCGGTCGATGTGTCATATAATCTTGAGTTTGAATAGCGTCCATAACACTTACAAACTTTTTTACCTCTCAGGGTTTTCTTTTTTTATTCTTTTATTCAGAATAGCCGGAAAGTGACAGAAGAGGGATATCACAATACTGCTAATCATCAAAAATGTGATTAATCTAGTTTTTACAAGAGAATTAGGAGTGAATATCAACTCCTAATTTTTTTAATTTGTAATTCTTTTAGTTTGCCATTTTTGGATAGCTTCTTGAGCGTCTTCGTAAACTGCTGTCACTTCTGGGACTAAAATAGCGGTTTCAATTGCTGCGGAAATATTGCCTTGCTGCGCTCGACCTTTAGCCAGTTCCAAAATTTTTTCACTCCATTCATTAATGGATTTTTCGGCTATCTCAAATCCTGGTTGTCCGGGTGGAACTCTTCTAGCGACTTCAATAGCACGATTATATGTTGATGCTTGTCCCGGTATAATTAAGGCATGGGCTGCATCTAAAACAGTTTGATTACCAACATATTGTTGAGCTTCTAATTGCCATTGCCTAATTGCTGCTTGTGCTTGAGGATAAATGCTTTGATCAGGAGAAACTAATTCAGCCGCCGCAATCGCATTTGTATATTGTTTTTCTTTAGCACGACTTTTTCCTAAATCTAAAATCATCTGACTCCAAATTTGAATATTGTCTTCAGCTTGTTGATAGAGTGGTTCGCCGGGTTGAGTTTGTTTAGCGATCGCTATCGCCTGGCTGAGATCACTAGCTTGAGTTTGTTTCAGAGACATTTTCTCTAAATCTAAAACTGCTTGATTACGCTTTTCAGACTCAGAATTAGCGGCAATTTGGGCGCTAGATTGATTTTTTACTCCCAGATTGATTGATGATGTTTCGGAGGTTGAGTCAGCATTTGGCTCAACAGTGGTAATAGTGGGTGATATCGGTGATGTTTCTTGGAGTTGTAAAATTTTCGCCTGATTACGGAGAATCACCACCGAAATTAAAGCTACTACCAACATAGTTCCACCACCCCAACATAAGAACTGTTTCCACAATGGGGGTTCTGCTTTATCAGGCGGTGCAAGAACATAAGGTTGAGGCGCATTAGGAATGAACCTCCCCCCTGTAATTTGCGTGTTGAGGGGCTGTTCCTTTGCGGAAGTAGAGAGTTGTTCTTCTTCCCATTGGCCAATGGTTGGGGTGAGGTTGGAAAAATTCATCGATTGGGATTTTGCACCCACAATAGTTTTTACACCTTGGGCTGCTGGCCACATACTCGTGTTTTGCGTCTGGAAAAAATTGGGGGGGGTAATTGGGCGAAGAGAAGAAGCTGTTCGTGCGACAGCAAAGCTTTCCTCTGGAAAAATAACTACTTCGCTTTGACTCGGTTCTATGCGGCTTTCTAGGAGTTCGGTTGGATTTTGCACCTGACAATCCGGTAATATTGGTTGTTGGTGAAATGAGAAAATTAGAGGATTTTGTATAGGTCGCCAGTAGTGCTGACATAATTCTGGAGTTAGAACACTTAGATAGCTTTCTAGATCCATCAAGTTACTGGCATTACCAGAACGTAAAGCCTCTAATAATGCAGCTGTGAAGAATCCGTGACCTAGTTCGCTACTTTCATGGGAGAATTGGTCTGATTGGCAAGAAAGAATGGTGGGAATTTGTAATTTCTGAGCAAGTTCTCTGATTTCTAGTCCCACGGGGCTATCTGCTTGAGTGCCAAAAGCACGGTTAATATCCAGCAGCAGTAGTGTATTAATTTTCGCCATTTGCAAACTTTGCATTAGCGATCGCACTTCTATTCCAGTCTCTTCTACCAATTGGGGATTTCCTTCCACTGGCATTAAGTAATCTTTGCCGTTGTAATTGACCCCATAACCACTAAAGAATAACCATAGATGGTCTTGTGGTTGCCAATAATTGGCTGTCATTTCCTCCAGCCATACGAGAATATTTTGCTTAGTGGGATAGGTTGATTTATCGTCAATTGGTGGGGAAGAATCTGTGATCGCTAAACAGTTTTCTTCTCGCAAACCCCCTTCTTTCACCAAAAAATTCGTTAGCACTTCGGCATCTGCTTGAGCGCAACCTAAAGGTTGAAATAACTGATATTGATTAATGCCAATTGTAACTGCCCAGTAATTTGCCATCCCGCTCTTTGTAGGTTGTTGTTTGCTTGCCTAAAATTGCGGTTGCCTTTGCTGAAAAAACAAAGCTAACCTATGTCTTATAGTCTGCCGAGAATATGATTTATTTACTGAGTTCTCAGCAGTTTTTATTACAGTAAACTTAGATAATCATCCTTAGTAAAAATCAAATTACAATTTATCCATCAGGAGCTGTCATCTTATGACCAAGAGTATTGTTCATCAACAATCATTGATCACCCCCTTTCCATTTATTGGCCAAATTGCCAAAAAGATCCGGATATTTCCGTTAGTTGTTTTACTTTTTTCGCCTATTTCTGTGTGGGTATTAACAGAGGCGATCGCCCCGCAGATAGTTCGCGCTTATACCACTAGAATTGACCTGAATATTGAGCGCATGGCAGATGAAACCTATGAATCTACACTCCGTCGAGCCGAATCTGTGGCACGGGCAGCAGCTCAACGGAGCTTTGATAAGGATATATTAGCTACAGATGTTTCAGTGATTGTAACTGTAGAAAGCTATGGGGCGATCGCACCTATTTTGGCTTTAGAAGTTACTCGTCAGCAATGGCGTAGCCGCCCAGATCCTCGACGTTGGGCAAGTTACTTTAAAAGTGCGCGATATCTCCTGTTATATGACACAAAACCAGCAATATCCAATGCAAATCAACCTTCTCCTACGATGCCCCCAGCCGCCAGTCCTGCCAATTCTCCGGCTCAATAGGAAAGAATCAAAGGTGTAGAGGGAGAAGTTTTTTCCCAGCCCCTTGTCAATCCCTATCTATAAAAGTCTAATTGATCGCTTAGAATAGGAAGGTTGTCAAGCATTGCGATATTCGCTACTATGGCTGTTCCTAAGAAGAAAACGTCCAAATCCAAACGAGATAAACGTCGAGCTACCTGGAGACATAAAGCTGTTGTTGAAGCTCAAAAGGCTCTTTCTCTGGGTAAATCAATTTTGACTGGACGTTCTACCTTTGTCTATCCCACCGCCGAAGAAGAGGAAGCAGAATCATAATTCCCCAGTGAGGAAAAGCCAGCGTTCAGATTTATCAATCCTGGATGTGGGCTTTTTCTTGACTTGTGTGATGCAACTGTCAATCGTAGGTAGTGAGCAAAAGCTCATGGGATTGATAAAAACTGGTAATGAGTAATTGGGGAAACCCTTTACCCATTACTACCCAATGATGCTGAAGCAATTTGAGAGACCAATTGAATTCAGTTTTTGGCTTTAGCCAATAATTCGCTTCAAAGCAGATAACTTGTCTTTGTAGGGAGCATATCGCCAGTTTAAATCCAGCCAAAAGTAATTTTTTAAAACACTCTTGTAATGGGAAAAGGTATCAAAACTGGCTTTACCGTGATAGCTACCAATTCCACTATTACCGACACCACCAAAGGGTAAAGATGAGACACCAACTTGCATAACTGTGTCGTTGAGACAAACTCCACCGGAGGAGGTTTGCTGTAACACTTGTGTTTGCAGGTTTTTATTTTGGGTAAATAAGTATAAAGCTAAGGGTTTTGGTTGAGAATTAATTAAGGCGATCGCATCTGTGATCTTGGTATATTCAATTATCGGCAAAATAGGGCCAAATATTTCCTCTTGCATGACAGCATCTGTTAAGGAAACATTGTCAAGTAAGGTAGGAGAAATATAAAGTTCCCCAGGTTTTGTTTCTCCACCAATAATAATTTCGCCGTCTTTGAGGAAGTTAGCCAACCTATCAAATTGTTTTTGGCTAATAATTCGAGCGTAATCTGGACTAGTTGCAGGATTATCTCCATAAAATTCTGTGAGGCATTTTTTCATCTCATTGATCAAATCTTTTTTGATTTTTTGATCAACTAAAAGATAATCAGGGGCAATACAAGTTTGTCCAGCATTAATAAATTTACCCCAAACAATACGTCTAGCAGTGTATTCTAAATTAATTTCCGTATCTATAATACAAGGACTTTTGCCACCTAATTCTAAAGTAACAGGTGTGAGATGTTTAGCGGCTGCTGCCATGACAATTTTCCCCACGGCTGTACCACCAGTAAAAAAGATATGGTCAAACTTTTCTGCTAAGAGTTTTTGACTTGTTTCCACACCTCCTTCCACTATAGCAATATAATCTGGTGTAAAATATTTGCCGATGATCTCAGCCACTAAGCTAGAAGTATGGGGCGCAATTTCTGAAGGTTTGAGAATTGTACAATTTCCCGCCGCGATCGCACCTACTAACGGAGAGATAATCAGCTGCAAAGGATAATTCCAAGGGCCGATAACTAAAACAACTCCTAGCGGTTCTGGATAAATTTTGGCTGAGTATGGAAAAAACTTCCAGGGAACTGCTGCTTTTTTAGGTTGAGTCCAATTTTTCAGGTGTTTGATAGCATAATCAATTTCACCGACTACACCAATTTCTGTAGCATAGGTCTCAAATTCTGGTTTCTTTAAATCTGCTTTTAGTGCTTGAATGATTGCTGGGCTATTCTCTACTATTATCTGTTTAAGAATTTTAAGTTTTTCAAGGCGAAAATTAATATTCTTGGTTTTCCCAGTCTGAAAAAATTCACGCTGCTTGCCAATTATTGCAGACAAATCCGACAATTCATGAGTAATCATATTTTATATTTTGTAGTTCTATTAGTTGAATAAATTATGGGTATTTTTTTACTTTTTCATAGGTAAACTAACTATAAACACACTACCTTTACCTACCTCTGAATTTACTAGAATTTTACCATGATGAGCTTCGATGATGCGGTGAGAAAGGTACAATCCTAAGCCACTACCAGAACTGTTGTGACTTCCTTGACGAAACCTTTCAAACAATGTGGATTGTTCTTCAGGTGTAATACCTATGCCTGTATCTACTACTTCTATAGTAATGTTATCATTTTTAATTTCCGGATTAAACCGGATATGGACTGAGCCTGATTCAGTGAATTTGATGGCATTACCAATTAAGTTTGTAAATAAACGATGCAGTTCTAAGCGATCGCCCATGACGATATCTATAGTTAAATCTTCAGATAAATCCAGAGATAATGCTTTCTCTTGTGCTAAGGGTTTCAGTTCTCCAACTACTTCTTTTAGTAACTGAATTAAATGAACTTCTTGAAATACTATGCCTTTGCGACCTGCTTCAAAGCGGTAAACTTCTAATAAAGTATTAACCATAGACAGCAGATTAAGATTACTGCGAGCCATGATGGTAATTACTTCTGACATTTGTGGTGATAAGGTTCCCAATGCACCTTGCTGTAATAGCATCAACATCCGATCAGCTGCGACTAAAGGTGTGCGTAAATCGTGGGTAAGACGGGAAACAAAATCTTGGCGCTGACGAGCGATTTCATCACGTTCATCCATACTGCGCTTCAACCGTAAAAGCGATCGCACCCTTGCCAATAATTCATCTACTGTTACAGGTTTACGGATAAAATCATCAGCACCTAAGTCTAATCCGTAAGCCACATTGGGCGCATTGTGGGCAGTAATCAGCAGAATGGGGATATAGGGCTGAAATTTTATATCTTCACGAATGTGTTTAGTGACTTCGTACCCATCCATTTCTGGCATCATCAAATCCAATAATATCAAGTCACATGGTGATTTTTCCAGTTGTACTAAGGCACTGATCCCATTTTCTGCTGTGGTAACGGTGTAGCCTTCTGCTTCTAAAATTGTTTTGATCAGAAATAGATTATCAGTAGAGTCATCAACAACGAGAATTTTGTCAAAGCGAGAAGATTCGCAATTCATGGGGTGGGGATATTTAGGGAAGTCAATTATGTTGATAATGACATTATTATGCTGTTGATAAGTTTTATCGTCAATATTTTGGAAAACTGACCAGTAATAACTGGGTCGATTACCCCAAAGTTACCGGATAATAATTAGGTTGCTTGAATTTTAGCTATGAAGCCACTACATTATTTAATATTCCATCCTGACCACGGAAGAAAAAAAACTGAAGTACAGGGTAAAGCTTTGATTAAAAACCAACTCACAGATTGGTATGGTTCTGTTTGGGTGGATCAACCGGATGGGAATGAAGATCCATTTGTATTTTCAAAAATGTGGCTCTATTCATACTGTCATGCCACACAATTACGAAGAAAACCCGTCTCAAAAAAAGCTTATCTCAAAGCAGGATCATATCTGTTCTTCTGTAGTGGAGATGCTGCGAATGAAAGAATTATTCAGCTAGATACAGTTTTTGTTGTAGATCATGCTGCTGAGTGGACGGATAACCAACAAGGAATACCTGAAGAGTTCCAAAAGCATTACGAAAACAATAAATCTGACCTATGGGAGAGACATTTCAAGTACCCTTTTCGTGGTGAACATACGGGGAAATACACCTATGTAAGTAGACAATGGTTTGACAGAAAAGATGAGTATTCTTTTTTGCCAATTTCTCAGAATAGCGATAGAGTACAATTTGATTTAGGTTTACTTACACCTAACCTTAAATCGAAGATAGAAGGCAAGATACATGGAAAATATCCAGTAATATTAAGCGAAGAAGAAAAAATAGAAATACTGATAAAAATATTATCTCTAACCAGTATTCAAGTAATTGGTAATCTAACTAGGCTGGACAACATCAACATAATAGGTTCTTGCAGCACAGGCTGTTGAGAAAAGTTGGTAAGGATTGCAAAGTGTTAGTGTAACCTTGCTAAACTCAATCGTGATTTCTGGTAGCAGTGAAATTTTTTAACTCTGTTTAGTTCAAACAAACGTATATTTACACTGATTCGCTAGTAGTAGTTAGGTCATCTAAAACTTGTTGAAATTGGGCTGTAGAAGGAATGGCGATCGCTCTTTTCAGCAGCATTTTCAGTACAGATGTATCTTCTATGCCATTGACAACAGACAAAATAGAATCTGGTACTTGTTCAAAGCGCGTTTCGAGAATGTCAATCACATTATCTCGACCCATTTGGATAACTCCTTGTTCTATTCCTTCTTGTTTTGCTAATTGTTCAATACTTGTTACGTACCGCATTCTATTTGCCTCCTCGTAACTTTTCAATTCTGTTTGAAAACTCAGTGCTAATTCTTCTGGTAATAACATTACCCAGTCAATAAAGCGAAATAATTCCAGAACGTCTTCTCGACTGTAACCACGTTGAAATAGCTGTCTGACTAAGCTTAACTTCTACTGTAGCCGACTTTCTGGGTTTCGTTGCGTCGCTTTGGTCTTGACAGCAACTTTCAAGAAAGAAATTATTGGAATAAACGAACCGCAGAGACGCAGAGGACAAAGAGGTATGAGAATTTGAGAGGTTTTTTGTGTTAGGTGGTTGAGTGTTTTTTTTCTTGGGAAGTCTCTAAAACAGAAAATATCTTTGCGCCATTGGTAAAATAGTCGCCGGGTCACAAGTTAGTAATTCACCATCAGCCCTGACTTGATAGGTTTCTGGATCAACTTCAATGTGTGGTAAAGCATCATTTAGCTTCATATCTCGTTTACTGATCTGACGTGTCCCTGAAACGGCGATCGCAGATTTTTTTAAACCTAACTGAGTGGGAATGTCCCTTTCTAAAGCGGCTTGGGAAACAAAGGTTAAAGATGTGGCGTGACGCGCCCCCCCAAAACTGCCAAACATGGGACGTGTATGCACAGGTTGGGGTGTGGGAATACTCGCATTAGCATCACCCATCTGTGACCAAGCAATCATTCCTCCTTTAATGACTATTTCTGGTTTCACACCAAAAAACGCTGGTCGCCACAAACATAAGTCGGCAAGTTTCCCTGCTTCTACTGAACCGACATACTCAGAAATTCCATGAGTAGTTGCGGGATTAATTGTGTATTTAGCAACATATCTTTTGGCGCGATTATTATCTGCAAGTCCATCGCCAGGAAGACTTCCACGTTGCACCTTCATTTTGTGGGATGTCTGCCAAGTGCGAATTATCACCTCACCAACTCTTCCCATTGCTTGGGAATCTGAGGCAATCATACTAAATGCGCCTAAGTCGTGCAAAATATCTTCCGCCGCTATGGTTTCCCGGCGAATGCGTGACTCAGCAAAAGCGACATCTTCGGGAATGCTAGCGTCGAGATGATGACACACCATCAACATATCTAGGTGTTCTTCTAAGGTGTTGACGGTGTAAGGGCGCGTGGGATTAGTGGAAGATGGTAAAACGTTGGCTTGACCGCAAACCTTAATAATATCTGGTGCGTGTCCTCCCCCTGCGCCTTCGGTGTGGTAAGTATGAATCGCCCGATGTTTAAAAGCCGCAATGGTATCTTCCACAAATCCGGCTTCGTTCAATGTATCAGTATGAATTGCTACTTGCACATCATACTCATCAGCAACGCTCAGACAAGTATCAATGGTAGCGGGGGTAGTTCCCCAATCTTCGTGGAGTTTTAACCCCATTGCGCCGGCTAAAACTTGTTCGACAATTCCTTGGGGTTGACTGGTGTTACCTTTACCCATAAATCCTAAGTTCACGGGGAAAGCATCAGCAGCTTGTAACATCCGGTGCATATTCCAGGGGCCAGGAGTACAGGTTGTCGCATTTGTCCCTGTAGCGGGTCCAGTACCACCACCCAACATGGTAGTAATTCCAGAGGCGATCGCCACTTCAATTTGTTGGGGACAAATAAAATGAATATGGCTATCAATACCCCCAGCAGTGAGAATCATTCCTTCCCCGGCTAAGGCTTCGGTTCCGGGTCCAATAATAATATCTATATTGTCTTGAATATAGGGATTTCCGGCTTTCCCGATTTTGAATATTTTGCCGTCTTTAATGCCAATATCGGCTTTAACAACACCCCACCAATCGAGAATTAAGGCGTTAGTAATAACTAAATCTACTGCGCCATCGGCGTTAGAAATGGGGGATTGTCCCATTCCGTCTCTGATGACTTTACCGCCACCAAATTTCACTTCGTCGCCATAGGTGGTGAAGTCTTGTTCAACTTCGATAAATAATTCTGTGTCTGCTAGTCTAATGCGATCGCCCACTGTGGGACCGTAGGTTTCTGCGTAGGCTTGACGAGAGATTTTGTAAGGCATAATAAGAATAAGATTTAAACTTGTCTAAATTTTCCCATTAACCTTCCCATTAAAACCATAAATTTCACGACTCCCCACCAAAGCAACTAAACTAACCTCCTTCTCATCCCCCGGTTCAAACCTAACTGCTGTCCCCGCAGGAATATCCAGACGCATTCCCCGCGCCTGTTCTCTATCAAAACTCAATGCTGCATTAACTTCGTAAAAATGAAAGTGTGAACCAACTTGAATTGGGCGATCGCCTGTATTTCCCACCATTAACTTAATAACAAAACGACCAGCATTTAACTCAATTTCACCATTTGGAGTAATAATTTCCCCTGGAATCATACTTCTTTCTTCCTTTGCGCCTTTGCGCCTTTGCGTGAGAATTATCTAATCGGATTATGCACAGTTACCAACTTAGTCCCATCAGGAAAAGTTGCTTCCACCTGTACCTCATGCACCATTTCCGGAATACCCTCCATCACATCATCCCGTGATAACAAAGTAGTCCCATAACTCATCAATTCTGCGACAGTTTGTCCATCTCTCGCACCTTCCAAAATCGCCGCCGAAATATAGGCGATCGCCTCTGGATAATTCAACTTCAAACCCCTATTTTTACGCCTCTCAGCCACCAAAGCCGCCGTAAAAATCAATAACTTATCCTTTTCCTGCGGTGTCAATTGCATTCTTCTCTTCCTCTTGGCGTTCTTGGCTTCTTGGCGGTTCAAACCTGCCATACTCTGGGTACACAGCCACCACGATGTAAAAAATCCCCTCGTAGCAACTCCCACACAAGCGTAAACCAGTTTCTCACCTCAGAGGTAGAAGCGCCACGATATCGACACAAAAATCCATTTTGTAAGCGAGTCATACCAACTTCCCCCGAACCATCCCATAAACTCCGTGCTTTTTGCAAAAATTCGGCAGAAATATCACTTCCCACCCAAACCAGACTACCTGCTATGGGTTTTCCCGCCAAGCCGTGAGGACTGTGGAAAACTGCTTCGCTACCGGGTAAGTATTGGGGATCAATCCATAAGGGTACGCCTCCTTGCCAAATTTCCGTATGCGATCGCCATTCTCCCTGTAAAAATTTTTCGCCTCTCGCAGTCCGACCAAATCGGGTAATTTCCCAGCCTAACCAACTACCTCCCGGTGCTAATTCTACCCGTAAATCTTGGCGATAAATTGCCCCGTTAAACACAATCGTTTCTTGAGGTAGCCATTCTAAACAAGCACCTGCATCAATTTGGATATCAATATTTTGCCTGGCTTGGAGTCCGTTGCTTCTGTATATTTTACTAGCTGCGGCTGTAGTTATTAATGCTTGAGTATTGGCTTGGAGGTGGATATTAGAGGATAGGCGATCGCCCCCCACTACACCCCCAGCCGTGTGTAACATGACACTATGGCAAATTTTCGCCCCCTCTGGATAAAAAGGCCGTTGTACCTTCAGGGGGGCTTGATGGTGATTATAAATTAATTGGGTGCTATTTAGGCGATCGGCATAAACTAAATTTAGTTTCCCATGCCAACTTTTATCTATTGGACTGTTAACAATCATTGATAAATGGATAAAGTCTGTCTAAGTTTAACTTTATAATTCAAGACATAAAAATTATTAAATTTTTAGGGAAGTTATAGATAAAGATGCTAAAAATTGTGAATTTCATTTACTCATTTTTTTGTTCAAACCTCTAAAAGTAGTTAATAATTGTTGGGATATTACAGTAGGATCATAAAAAACCTGTATGCTTTTAATTTTACCGGTTTCTGAAAACTGAATTTTATCTAAGCCAGAAAAATTAATTGGGACATCTTTATGTGTTGTCTGAATTTCCCAATGAAATTCGACTTCCCCTTGGTTTGAAACTAAGAAAATATTTCTGTTTTTAATTTGAATATCTGAGGCAAAAATTTTCATAAATCCTCGAAAATATACTTTTAATCCACTTGTACCTTTAAATGCTCTACTACCAAATGGATCTTCAATGAAACCATCTAACTCGAAAAGACTGATCAATTTGTCAATATCATGTTCACGAACTGATTGAATAAAATTATTGATTGTGTTTTCAATAGTTTGTCTTGAAACTTCAATAACTTCATCTTTCTTTATCACTAAATCCTCGTTTTCCAAGGAACTGATTATATTACCTGCGTACTGCCCATATTTAAAATTAGTAATGACAACATATTGATAACGTACCTTATCTAAATCTAAATATATTGGTTGTACAAAACGCTTAATTAAAGCTTGTACCTCAAATCCAAGGGAGCCTAAGCTTTCTGAACCAAGTATCTGTGTAGCTAATTTATAATGACAAAAAAAGAAGTTAGTTAATCTTGTTTCTAAACACGATAATACTTCTATGTACTGATATAAATTAACGTGTTGATTTGGAGCATCATATATATCAATTAAAGAGCAATTATGTTCTTTTAAATATTCTGTAACAGGTAAGAATAAAGCTTTAGCTAGATTTACTATATCCAATGATTGCTTTGATTGAGCGCCACTCGCATCTCTTAATTTGACACGCAACTCATGATAATCTGCCAAAACCATTGTTTCTAAAATTAAAATGTGTTGTGCAAGATAATTGAGTATAGAACAGACTTTACTGATTTTGTTAGTTGCAGTCTGCCAATTACCTTCTTGCGTTGCGAACTGACTAGTTTTCAATAAACTTAATGAAATACATAACCAACACTCTGTAACTTGATGTACTACAACAAATAATTTATCTTCTGGATTAAAATTTCTCTGATCAAAAAGATGAGCTATAGTATCAGGCTTAATCCATTCATCATAAGGGATATTTGGTTTTTGATGATCAACAATATTTTGAGTTTTAAATTGATTAATGTAATCTTCAATTCCGAAATTAAATGAAATATCTTCTAGAAGAATTCGATACAAACCAGTCCATTGTTTAAGTTTTTTGGATATATTTTCATCCAAACCAATCAACTTTGTAAAATTTGTTTTAGTTGATTGCTCGTCAGAAAAAATATTTACCAAAGGTTCTGTAGTCTCAAGAATCTCCGCTAGAAGTTGGATTTGCTGATTGCAACCAGAAAATAATCTGCTAATCCTTTCTTCTTGTCGGACTGTTGAACGTATATCTTTCGCAGTGTCATGAATTAGTAAAAATGAAAGTTCAAAAGCAACGAGTGTTGCTCGTAGGAACAGTTCATTTTGCCAGTTAGTTTCGCATTTCCAAAGACTTTTTAGCTTTTCTATTGAAATATAAAGCTCGTAAGGTTTTGTATCCATATCAATTACACCTCAAAAGTTATCACTATTCTTGAGCAGTCAGATTTTACTAAACTATCACTGATGCAACAGGCTATATTCCTATCAAGGGGCTGGAGATAATTTATTAGTAAATAAACGGTTTTCAGACTTTCAGAAGTAATGCTATGGAATGTTCTAGTAAATTATATTGGATAATTAAGATTATAGTTCAATATGTTATCTGATGCATAGATAATATCTCGGATTTTCCGTAATTTGAATAATAGAGTTTGTTTTTTGGTTAACAAGAGAAATTACTGCTAAAAGTTTCAAGTTTAACTTAAACTTAACCTTAATCTTCGTACTTTCTGTATAGAACTCCATGATTAATTATTGAGCCAAATAAGTAGATTAACCTAATTAAATATAAAATTTCATTGCGAGTGGAACGACGTGGAATCGAGCAATCCCAGTCTCTGCATTTTACGTTTTTTAAGGATATTTAATATCAATTTAATATATTGATGCAGAGAAAGAACCCCTATTTCTGGCGCAAGATATAAGTTAGCTATGCTGCATAAACTCAACTTTGGGTAATAACGGATCTGTAACCACTCCTACTCCGCTAAAACCCCAACGGCTGAGTAAGTTACCCAACTGTGTACCGGGAATTGATTCTACAGCGAAGCGGTTAGCTAGTTCACCTGCATGGGTGTTGAGATAACTTAAAGCATCAAAGTTTTCTCGAAACAGCAATAGATAACCGGAAGTGTCGGAATTTGGATGGGCTAGGAGATAACGTCCGTCAGCCTGAGAGCGGACTATATAATAAGTTTCAGAAAACATACTCTATTAGGAATCCAAACGAATTCGAGGGTCGGCTACTTTTAAGAGCAAATCTGCAATTAAATTACCTAGATTTAGTAGTACGGCACTCATGACTAGACTAGCCATGACTAGATACTGGTCTTTTGCTATTACCGCCTGCAAAGTCAATCGTCCTAAACCAGGCCAGTTAAAGAATTGTTCTGCAATAAATGCACCACCAAATAAACCGGCTAGTTCAAAGCCTAACAAAGTAATTAAGGGGTTAATGGCATTGCGGAGGGCGTGAACGTAAATCACGCGATTTTCTGGTAGTCCTTTGGCGCGAGCAGTTTGGATGTAATCTTGACGCAAAACATCTAACAATTCACCGCGAGTAATTCTTTGCAAACCAGCAAAGCTAGTGATGCTTAAAGCAATTGTGGGTAAGATCATGTGCCAGCCGATATCAATGATTTTACCAAACCAAGAAAATTCAGCATGATTAATGCTAGTCATTCCACCGACGGGGAATAAAGGTGAGGTGATTTGAGCAAATATGAGCAGAAGTAGGGCTGTGATGAAACTGGGAAATCCTTGTCCGGTGTAGCTAATAACTTGCAGAATACGGTCGGTGGCTTGATTTTGTTTGACAGCTGCGAGAATACCAAAGGGAATGGCGATCGCCCAGGTGCAGAATAAGGATGCGATCGCTAACAACAAAGTTGCTGGTATCCGTTCCCACAATAAAGAAGCTACGGAGCGTTGGTACACAAAACTCGTGCCAAAATCTCCTTTGGTTAAAATTCGCCATAACCATAACCCAAACTGTTCTGGCCAAGATTTATTTAAACCAAATTGTTGTCTTAATTCCTCAATTCGTTCTGGGGAAATTGTGGGATTTTGCCGCAGGGTATCTACATAATCCCCTGGAGATAGTTTCATGATCAAAAAGGACAGCGCTGTAGCTAGTAATAAGGTTAACAGTGCTTGCAATATCCGTTTTATTACATAAAAAAAGGTGTCATTAGTGACTAGCCCTATTAGCGACTCTCGACCTGTCTCCAGAGAAATTTTCGTAGAAGTCATAGCAATTTCATCATTGATGATTAGTCATTAGTATTCAATTAAGGAAACAATAGGCACATCTGGTAAATGTTTACGCCCTTGTAAATCCCGTAGCTCGATAATAAACCCAAACCCTACAAGTTCGCAGCCAATCTTCTGGATTAACTTTGCAGTTGCACTGGCTGTACCACCTGTAGCAATCAAATCATCTACAATTAAAACCCGGCTATGGGGATACAAGGAGTCTTGATGCATTTCCAAACAGTCTGTACCATACTCTAATTCATATTCAATTGAGTGAACTGGTGCTGGTAACTTTCCGGGTTTGCGAACTGGAATAAAACCAGCATTTAATTTGTAAGCTAAAGGAGCAGCAAAAATAAATCCCCGCGACTCCATCCCCACAACATAATCTGCTTTTAATCCAGACTCAATACATTTTTCTGTGAAAAAGTCAATAGTGTAGCGTAATCCTTCTGGGTCGCGCAGTAAAGTAGTTATATCTCGAAATAGAATTCCGGGTTTGGGAAAATCTGGGATGTCACGAATAAGAGACTTTAAATCCATAAATATGACGGAGTAGGGTGCAGGGTGTGGGAGGTGTGGGGAAAGAAGAGGCAGGGGAGCAGGGAGCAGGGGGGAAGATTTTTAGTCCCCAATACCCAATACCCAGTTCCCAGTCCCCAATACCCGATACCTGAAAAATCCTACACTATAATGTCATATCCTGGGAATTGAGGCTGTAATTTAAAAATCCATTGACGATACAGCGAATCTACACCAATCTAAAGATAAGCTGGTATTTACAATATAGGCAGATAAAGAGATGATTTAAAAACTTAAATTTAGTATTCGCAACCATTTGAGTAGAACAAGTAATTAATATATATATCAGGTAGTATTTTTACTGCTACAAGTTTCATTTTCTTGTTTTTGCGCCTGTTTAAATTAGTTTTACTAGTTTTATTGAGTCTGTTTAGAACCGCACAAGGTATTTTATAGAATGAATGTCTCAGCAGCGATTACGCCATTGAATAGTCCAACTCCTCCATCATTACCAATGATTCTGGATACTTTACCAGACCCTGCGATCGCCGCCCAGGGTTGTCCCGCTAGAACTAGGCTACAAGTTGATCTAATTTTACTGGCGATTGAAGCTTTAGAACTGGGTGGTTCTGAAGCTATTCTGGCTTTTGCTGATGAGTTGGAATTAAAAGGTATTATTAAACACCGGGTAAATTTATGGAGGATGCGGAGTTCTAACCCCCTGCGGCGATCGCATATCCGTCGTCCCTTAAGCATCATGGAAGCAAAAGCTTTAGTGGTTATTGCTAGCTACATAGCGCGGCGTTTAACGGTTGTCATTCGCCAAATGTTAATGACATATCAACAAATGAGTGACAAGCAAATCCCTCTGGCACAAAATTTGCGCCTATCTAATTATCTAGAGAGATTTCGAGTACATTTCAAAAGTCGGATGAATGCCAGACGTTCTAGTGTATTGGCATTGAATTCTGATGAACAATTAGATGAGCTAGCAATCAATTTGTTGGGACAATTACTATTTTGCACTGGCACAGCAGGAATGCAACGCTTCTGGATTAGTCTTTTTGACGGGGAAGTAGAATGAATATTCAACGTAAGTACAGTCTACCTAATTGTACGCTGTTGTTAGAGGGTTTAAGTGATGCTGCCAAAGCTGCACAATACCAAGAAATGCGCCCAGAATTATCCATATTGGTAAATGCTGAATGTCATGTATCTGGCTATAATCAACCTCTGGTGGGAGGGCGAGAATTTTTTGAAAGCTTAGTTAGAGCAGTGAGTGGCTATGCTCAAGAATTTTTGAGCAATGTGTCCAACCCCGAAGCGCATAATCAAGGCTCAGAGTTAGTGGAGTTACAAAAAATTGCCGCTAATCGACACAGGCTAATTGTGCATTCTGAAATTGCTGCGGAGGGTTTTAAGTCTCAGCCTAACTATAATCAACCACCGATGGAACTGGATTTAAACACCGTGCAGTTATTTGATCTAGTGGAAGCTGTTGATCAATTTTTTGCTGACAGCCAAACCTTACCAGAGTTATCACTAGAATTACATCCAGTTGCTAGACGTTACGGCGGTGGTAATCAATTCTTAATCAAGCAGGGAGTACCAGCAGGTATAGGAATTTCCTCTATCGCAGTGGCGGCGATCGCGTTTAGCTTAATTCCCACCCCAGAGATGCGCCCACCAGAGCCAAAGGTTGAGGAACAGACTAGTACCATTACACCTAGCAACAATCCTCCTATAGAACCACAAAATACAATAACCCCAGATGTAGACAGTACTCCATCTAGTGAGCTAAATATTCCCAGTCCCCCAGCCCAGACAGCATCAAGACTAGCCGATTTAGAAGCAGTCTTAAATACAAGTACAGAAATTACTGATTCATCCCAACTACGTGTGATGAATAGCCAAGTTTATAACACACTTAATCCCGCTTGGACTACTCGCTCAGGATTAACAGAAGATTTAATCTATCGTGTAGGTGCAACTACTGATGGTGCGATCGTTGGTTATAAAGCCGTGAATTCACAAGCAAATCAGGACATAGAATTAACTCCCCTGCCGAACCTACTTTACAATCCGGCTAATCGTTCTGCGATCGCCAATGAACCAATAGCCCAATTTAAAGTAGTGTTTACTAAAAACGGTGTTCTGCAAGTTAGCCCTTGGTGGGGATATCAATAAATGGGTATTGGGGACTGGGTATTTGGAAACTAAAAATCTTCCCCCCCTGCTCCCTGCTCCCTGCTCCCCTGCCTCTTCTTTCCCCACACTTCCCACACCCCTCACACCGCCTCTTCTACTATCTAGCAACTTGCCTCATATAACTGCCCCATAGTTGAGCCGCTTGGCCACTGCTTCCTGATGTCGGAGAATTATTATCATTACCTAACCAGATACCAGTTACAAGCCGCCGACTGGGGATTGAGCCAATGAACCAGAGATCAACGTTATTATCAGTTGTGCCGGTTTTTCCACCTTCCCCTAGTCCAATAGAAGCAGCCCGACCAGTACCGCTAGTGATTACCTGGCGCATCATCCTGTTCATTTGATCAGCTACTCCTGTAGATAAAACACGCTGGTTAGCATCTGGATTTTGGTCAAAGGAATAGACAACACGACAGGTTGTTAAGTCATTACGATCTTGGCAATCACTACTATCGAGAATGCGGCTAATTGCATGGGGTGGATTCCATACCCCACTATTAGTAATAGCCCCGAAAGCACCAGTCATTTCTAAAACATTCACTACACTTTGTCCCAGAACCAAACCGGGAACAGCTTCCAGTGATGATTTCACCCCTAAACGCTTGGCCATAGAAACAACTCTATCTAGCCCTACTTCTCTTGCAATTCGCAGCGCAATAGGATTTTCCGACTGGGCAAAACCAACAGTCATATTCAATGAACCCCCCCCGCCTCTTCTACAGGGTTTGTAGGTAAAGCCTTGCCAAGGTAATGCAGCACAAGAATAAGTTTTAGAAGCTGGTATCCCCCTTTCCAGAGCAGCCGCGTAAGCAAAAACTTTAAAGGTGGAGCCTGGTTGTCTTTGGGCTTGGACAGCACGGTTAAATTGGCTTTGTCTAAAATCAGTCCCGCCTACCATAGATAAAATGCTACCAGTTCTCGTGTCCAGAGTGACGATCGCACCTTGAGAAAAACGAAAAGTTGACCCAGCGTTATTGACGGAATTACGTAATGCTGTTTCTGCTTGAGCTTGGATAGATCGATTTAGCTGGGTTTCAATTATATAATTACCTTCCCTAGCAGCTCCTACTCCCAAAATTGATTCTAGTTCCTGAAATACATAACTGTAAAAGTAAGGAGCAATAGTACTGGCTTGCTGTTCGCAAACTTTGGGACTAATTTGAATTGGGGAGCGCCTCGCTCGATTGGCTTCCTCTGCGGATATTTTCCCCAGATCCAACATTCGCCTAATGACACGATTGCGATAGTCAACAGGTTGTAGCCGACTGGAGGCATTTCCACAAAAATTGAAGGCGTTAGGAGCAGGTAAAATTCCCACTAATGTTGCAGCTTCGGAGAGCGTTAATTCTTTCGCTGACTTCTCAAAGTAATAACGAGCCGCATCCTCAAAGCCGGATGTATCCACGCCCAAAAATACTCGATTTAAGTAAGTCAGCAAGATTTTATCTTTACTATAAACAGTCTCTAGTTTGAAAGAGACCACAGCTTCCCGCAGTTTTCTCCCCAAAGAGTCCTGAGCGCCAACATAGTCACGAAATAAACTTCGGGCTACTTGCTGGGTAACTGTGCTGGCTCCCTGCTGCACATCTCCACTACGAGTATTAATCAGGATGGCTCGCAAAATCCCCAATGGATCAATGCCAAAGTGCCAATTATAACGACTATCTTCTGAGGAAACGACGGCTGCGGGTAAATAAGGGCCAAAATCCTCTAAGCGTTGCAGATCCACGTGGGAGTTACTGCGAGGTTGACGCAGAGGAGTGGAGCCATCACCAGCATAAATGACGACGGGAGCGCTAGTCGCTGTGGGTAGGGGTCTGACAGAAAATTTGAGCCATTCTACCCCTATGACTAACCCCACTAGGGCGCTAATACCACCAATACCATAAGCTGCCCAAGTTGCTGCTTTAATGTGCAAAGGTGCTGGGTCAACATATTGTAGCCGCACTGAAGCCGCTAGTTCTGGTGGTCCGAGGGTGAAAATATCACCGTGGCGCAGCTCTAACTTATTAATCCGGCGTTTACCACGATAAATACCGTTGGTGGAATTTTCATCTTTGATCAGAAAAACAGGGGTGCGCTGTGTCGAATCCCGCGACAGTGACAGGTGAATTTGGCTGACCACTGGATTCCGAACTACGATATCACAGGATTTAGAACTACGACCGAGGATATAGCGATCGCCTAACAATGGATAGACTTCCGCTTTGTCCGCCCCCGCATCCTGCACCCATATCTCTGGTACTTTGGCATTAGGCTTGAGCGCCAACTTGGAAAAGTCAACCCTTGCTTGAATTGTCTGTACTGCTTGAGTCAGTTGACCAAGTAAAGTTTGTGGCTTGTGAGGCGGTTGGGGGGAACTCATCGGCTATTTACATCACATTTGTTGGCAAAGAATCGGGCGAATGACAATCTGCATACACATATTCCACTATTCTACTCATCAGCCACAGTAGAAATGGGCTGTACGGAATTTTTACCGATTCAATCTTACACTAAAACAATATCGACTCAGAAAACTTACCCAATGGGGTTGGTATTTTTTCTATTTTTATAAAAATTTAGTTCTATCATCTCTGACCCTGATTTTACTTAATATTATTTATCAAATAATCAGGGTTAATACTTGGAGCTTGGTGTTTCTCAAAACCCAGTTTTATTTTCAGATAAATTCAAAGTTTACATCTTCAGAATCTCCTACACTTTTTCCGTGATTTATACATCCTTATTTAGGCAGATTTTCTCCGATAATTTGTTTGATTTAATTGGCGGAGTGTTCTATTTCCGTTGAGGTAAATTTCTAAATGAAGGGAAAATTTCTGCCCCTGATTGGTACAGCTTTAACCTTGGTTTTGACTACCAATGTTGCTTTTGCTGAATCAAGTAAATCCCCCATAGGTGAATCCGATAGCTTATCTATGAATGCGCCCACGGAAATTAAGCTTTCACTAGAAGGTATGAAAATTCTGTGTGAGCGATCGCCTCTTAATTCCCGTTGTCCGGGGGGTACAGCACTTGTACCTGTTACCGCCGATCCCAGTGATATTTCAGTACCACTTTTAGATACTAACACCACTATTGAAAACCCAACTACTCCAGAAACCTTAATGCCAGATACGTCTGAACCCAATAATACCTCAGTTCCAGCCCCAGAAAGTTTTATGCAGAATGAGTTAGAGTTTCAGCCTGAAGCTAACCCCTAATAAATTAGGAAAATAGACTTACTGAAAACATCTAACTACAAGTAGTTAACATCTCTGGTATAAATTCCATTTTGATAATTCCACGACTTTAAAAAAGCTGATATGCTTATTCTCCAAAAAAGTCGTGGGATTATTAACTCTTCATATCACTATCACCTATCACTAGAAGTTGGTGTTTTTTGGAAAGAAGCAACTAACAGACAAAAAATACCAATACTTATAAATGAATCTGCCATATTAAATACAGCAAAATTAATCAGGCGAAAATCTAGGAAATCAACAACATAACCTAAAACAAAGCGATCAATTCCATTTCCCATTGCTCCGCCTAAAATCAAACCATAGCCTAACTGATCCCAATAATTTAACTCCTGACCAAACCAAGCCACTGCTATCAATACCAAACTCACACCCAAGGATAGCCAGCGTAACCACTCTACCTTCCCACTCAATAGACTAAAAGCCGCACCTGTATTAGTCACATAAGTAAAATGAAATACATCAGGTATTATAGGTAGTGTTTGTCCTAAGCTAAAGGTTTGTACTACCCAATATTTTGTCAATTGATCTAAGAAAAAAGCAATAAAAGCCGCAATCCAAAACAGATGATTTTTTAAACGCATGAAACTAGGGAGTAGGGAGTGGAGAGTAAAAACTGAAAATATCAGAAGCAGGATATCCTCCAATTATTGTTACTTCTGATACCATTTGTATATAAACTGATAGAACTAATAAAACATTAAATGACGTAATATATAGGCTATTACCGTCACAGCACAAACTACAGCTAGTTGACCGGGTAATGCAAACCAAGAATATCTCAGGATTGCTTGCATTAGAGCTAAATGTTCTGTACCTTTCCACTGAAAAATATAACTGATAATCAGATAGGTGACACCGCAGAGGTGAACAGTTAATAAGCCAGTCAAACAACTAAAAGCCAAGCTTTCTAACCTCGGCCTAGCTTGAAAAGCTAAAAACCCACAAATCCACGCTCCAGGAATAAAACCTAGCAAATAACCAAAATGGGACAGCTTAACATAACCAATACCTCCACCATCAGCAAATACAGGTAGCAAGGTTAAACCCATGACCAAGTAGGCTATTTGTGATAATGCACCAGCATTTTTACCTCCTAAACATCCTACTAACAATACAGCACCGACTTGACAGGTAACACCTAGAGAAAAAGTCTGAATTCCTGGCTTACCCCAACTCCCAGGGATGGTAACACCATAAGCTTCTAGAAAAGTACCGCCCATTGTCAAGAGCAAACCCACCATAGACCATAGTAATTGAACAGTTCCCACATTTCCCACGCTTCCAGCCATTTTACTTGCACAAATGCTCAAACAATTTTAACAAGGACTCTTTCTGTGTTTGAGACTTTATTTTGAGAATAAATTTATACAGATTAATCCTACTTGATTAATGCTCAGTTTTCATTATGACAAGTGAATCATATTTTGAGTTGCTTCTATACCGTAGGAATCAGTGTGAATTTCTGTTTGTTTAGTATCTAAATAAATACTTTAATGATTAGAGAATATTTTAGGACTTACGCATAATCTACGTTTTCTTGGCGTTCTACAGCCGTTGCGGGCATGGGCGGTTTGGCGGTATGCGCTTCGCGCACGCTACGCGAACGATAAATCAATACTTTTGGCAATTGTTGCGTAAGTCCTGTATTTATATAATTTGCCATTATTCAGCATTAAAAAACCAGAATATTTTTCTATATATAAATGATTACTTAAAATAAAGGTAATTCGGAAAATATCCTCATTTTAAAAATACAAATAAGACCTATTGAATAAAAGATCATATATTGTGATTAACCTCAGAATACATAATCTATGTTGTGCAGTTAAAAGTAATTAAAGATGATTTAGTTTTTTTATTTAACTTACTAATATGGATGATCGAAACCACTGTTAAACCTCAAATATTGCGAAGATATTTAGCATTTATGGTCGCTAAAATCTGTTTATTAACACTCTCGAAAGTAGCAGTATTTTATCGTAAGCTTTTAATTTCTCAGCAACCATAATTTGTGTATATTTCACTCCTTATTTGGCGGTAGCTACGTCAATATTTATGGCATAAACCCGAACAATAGTTAACCACTGTCGCTGCTAAGTTTTTTCATGTTAAGTATATTTGTTTAATTTTTAATAAGTGATTTTTTGGAATTCAATGTGGTCATAATATGGGAAGTTGATTCTTGTTTTGATGTTACATGAGCGAATAGCTCTTGATAGCTTTCCAATGCTTGCTCAAAGGAATAGTTTTCTACGGCAAACTCTCTGCCTTTTTTACCGAGATGCGATCCTAGAGTGGGATTTTCATATAGTTTTTGCACTGCATCGGCTAAGGCCTCAGGTGATTCTGGATCTACAACTATACCACCACCACTGAGTTGAATGGCTTGAGCCGCAGTCCCATTTTTAGGAACTGAACCTATTATTGGTTTACCACTGGCTAAAAGCAAGGGAATCTTGGAAGGCATATTAAATGAAATCACATTGTGCTTTTGCACAATTAACCCTACATTAGCTGCTGCTAACATTTCCGGTAGTTTTTCTCTTGGTTGTAAGGGTAATAAAAGTACATTATCTGCGTCACAACTCAGACAATATTTCTGCAATCTTTCTAATGCTGTGGATTCCCCAGCAATCACAAATACAATATCTTTAATTTCACGGCAGCGAACTGCTGTTTCTATTACTGTTTCTAGTCCTTGTGTTAGGGCAATGTTACCTGAGTAAAGGACGACAAATTTACCATCTAATTTATGTTCTGATTTCCAGGAATTCTTCTTATTTGCTAGAGGCTGAATAAAATTTATGTTTACCCAATTGGGAATGCAAACTATTTTTTTATTAGGCACGCCCTTATTTACTAAATTCTCTCGAAATCCTTCACTAATGACGCTGATAGTGTGTGAATTTCGATAGGCAAATTTTTCTAGGAATGTTAGCACTCGGATCATCAATTTGTTTTTGATTAGTCCGATGCGTATAGCCGCTTCTGGGAGAATATCTTGAACATTCAGTACTACTGGGCAATTGTTTAGCCAACCCAGGAAGGCTGCGGGCAAGGAAACCAGTAGTGGTGGTACGGTTAACAGAATAACGTCTGGTTTTTTGCCTTTTAGGGCTTGTGGCAAACTGGTAAAGACAAAGCTCAACTCTAGGAGTAACCGATCAAGAAGGTTAGGTTTGGATTTGATTCGGAGATAACTACGCTGAATAGTGACACCATTTTTTTCTTCGGTTATGTACCATTTGCCTTGATATCCCTCGTAAATTTGGCGTTGGGGATAATTGGGCATTCCTGTAATCACCCGGACTTCATGACCTTGCTCTACTAGTCCTTCTGCTAGTTCAGTCATCAAAGGCGCAATGCCAATGGGTTCTGGATAGTAGTTATAAGAATAAATCAAAATGTACATAAGGTGTTAATGTCTTGGAGGCACTATCATAAAGTCGGCTTTGCTGAGATAATTATTATACAGGAATCATAATCTTCAGTTTTAATCTGTAAGTTAGTGTAAAGGTCTGTACCAGTGGCAGAACAATTGCCAGTAGGCTCTAAGGAATAGTCACCAAGACGACCAACCCGCAAAACTCGCAACAAAGTCGTATATAAAAGAATTAGTGACAGTATATCAGCCTTAACTACAAAGCGGATCTTTTCTAGAGTAGTTTTAGGTACAGCTTTGAGCAAAACTTAATATATTTCTACATGACTGTGTGATTTGGGTTTGTTATGGGCTGCAATTATGCGGATAGTAAGCTCCTAGCGATCGCCACAACAAGATAAAGTTTCACATTTGAGGAATTTAATTTCTAGTTTTTCCAGATTTATGGAGTTTTGAGCAAGTTTTGCAAAGAATTGCTCAAAGACTGATCAAATTAGTAAACTTACTTATCAATATCTAATTAAATATGTATCAATTTAATTGACACAATTAGGTTTTCATGTAGGAATTTGATCAAAAGAATATACTTTCTTGCCTTTGTTAACCTTTCGTTTACCTTAAGATGTATCTTTTAGAGGTATCCTAATATCGCTCATCTGGATCAATTCACTAAAGATTTACAGCAATGCTGTCACGTCTACAATGTATCAAAAAAATTCCCTAGCAGCTACAGCATCAGTGTTAGCACTAAAATTTAGCTTAGGGGCTTGTGTCACAGAGAAAGCCTCAGAGATTTCCGGTGATACTGCTACATCTGTAGACTTTGATCCCAGTGATGTTGCCATGACCGATAAAGCAAGGTCTTTTTGATTTGAATCCGTAGTCGTTTCGCAAAGTGAACATATTTTTCATGGTTCTCAATCGCAAAGTCCTTTCAGCAATCGCCTCTCTACCTATCCTGTTGGTAGCAACAGCCTGCGCACCCGAACCAGAAGCTGGTGGTGATGGTACCCCGCCAGCTGGTCAGCCTGTTAGTGGTGGCGGGCAGAAGGTAGCCATTAGTGGTGCTGGGGCGAGCTTCCCTGCACCTCTGTTTCAACGGTGGTTTGATGCCTATAATCGCCAAGTTGACCCTAATGTCCAGGTGAGCTATCAATCCATAGGAAGTGGTGCTGGTTTAGAGCAGTACATTAAAGATACGGTAGATTTTGGAGCTAGTGAAGCACCGATTACTGACTCTGCTGACCGACTAAAGTCATTCAAAGACACTCATGATTACGATCCGATTCAAGTTCCCATGACTGGAGGCTTCATCTCCTTTTCCTACAACTTGCCAGGAATCGATGATCAACAACTCAAACTATCCCGGACAACCTATTGTGGCATTGTCATGGGGAAAATTACTAAATGGAGTGATCCAGCGATCGCGGCGGATAACCCTGATTTAACTATTCCCGACTTACCTGTAACCTTTGCCCATCGTTCTGATGGTAGTGGTACCACCTTTGTATTCACCAACCACATCCAAACAGTCTGCCCAGACTGGACTGCTGGTGCAGGAACTTCAGTAGACTGGCCAGTGGGAGTTGGCGGTCAAGGTAACGAAGGAGTAGCCGCCGCCATTCAACAAAATGAAGGAGCTATTGGTTATTTATCCTATGCCTATGCTGCTCTGAATGACATTGACTCGGCCTTAATTCAAAACAAAGCCGGAACCTTTATCGCCCCATCCCCTGAAGCAGCAGGTAAAGCTTTACTAGATGAGCCAGTACCCGATGACTTCGCTCTTTTAGTCCCCGACCCAAGCGGTCCAGATTCCTATCCCATAGTAGGTCTAGCTTGGGTGATGATTTATCGAGACTATGAAGACGATGCCAAATGGCAAGCCATGCGTAAGGTGTTTGAATGGTCATTAGGCGCAGAAGGCAAAAAGGTGGCAGAAGAACTTCTCTATGTCCCCATTCCTGACGCTCTAGTAGAGCGGATTAAAAAGGAGTTTGACACCGTAAACGCCAAGTAAGAATCTGAGATGATTGGGAGTGTTTGATGATCAAGGACACTCCCAAAATTAAGGAAAAACACCCAAGTTGGAAAATCACCATATAAAAAGATTATGGAGAGAAAAACGTCATGACATCGGCTAATCAATCAACTGGATTAACGGGGCGTAGCCTAGAAAAGCAAACCAGTCCGGCTAGGGTTCTCGATGTAGGTTTTTGGGGACTAACGTTGCTCCTTGCCATCAGTGCGGGAGCAGTTTTACTCTGGGTGATCCTACAAACGGCCATAGCAGCTGCACCAGCCATTCAAGAATTTGGTCTTGGTTTTTTAGTGAATACAACCTGGGACCCTGTAAAGGACATCTATGGCGTACTGCCTCAGATATATGGAACCATAGTCACTGCCTTTATTGCCCTGTTAATTGCTGTTCCCCTGGGCATCGGAGTGGCAATCTTTTTAACTGAAGGATTTGCTCCTCAGTGGGTAACAACTCCCATTGCCTTTGCCATTGAGCTAATTGTGGCTATTCCCAGTGTCGTTTTAGGAATCTGGGGTATTTTCGTCCTCATTCCTGTGATCAAGCCGATTTTCGGGTTTCTCAATGCCTACTTGGGCTGGATTCCTATTTTTAGTGGCAGAACTCCTCTGGGCAACAGCTTACTAATTGTGGGCTTGGTACTGGCAATTATGATTGTTCCTATTATTATCTCTATCACCCGCAGCACCTTTGAAGTCCTACCCGCATATCTCCGGAATGGTTCCTTAGCTTTGGGCGCAACCCGTTGGGAAACGATCCTGAGAGTGCTGATTCCGGCTGGCTTGTCTGGCATTATCAGTTCCGTGATGTTGGCTATGGGTAGGGCGATGGGAGAAACTATGGTGGCCGCCATGCTAGTTGGTAATGCTAATAGCATTAAAATCTCATGGGTTCAACCTGGCTCGACGATTACCGGTTTGATTGCTTCCCAGTTTGGAGAAGCGGGACGCACCCAAGTTGCGGCTCTAATGTACGCTGGACTGGTGCTAATGGTCTTGTCCCTGGTGGTGAACATTTTATCTGAAGTGATCATTCGTCGATTCCAGAATATTGAGTAAAGTTTCCGGCTTTTTCCGCAGTTTTTATTCAGAGTAGATGCAAAATTAAATTTACGGAAAATCAATTATGGATAATCCAGCTAGTCAGCCTGACTTTGGGTCTAAAGGCAATAATTTCGATATCAGTGGTCAGACTATGGCTGCCCATCGCCGCATTACGGGGCAGGTATTGACGATTTTAACTATGGTCTTTGCCTCGGTGGTAGTTATCCCTCTACTTTCTATCGGTGTACTATGGGGGTGCGATCGCCCTTCGGGATGTAACAATGGATATCCTGAAGGATAAAATTACCGCTTTCATTGGTCCTTCTGGTTGTGGTAAAAGTACTCTTCTACGTTGCTTCAATCGCACTAATGACTTAATTGCGGGTGCTGAGGTTAAAGGCCAACTAAATTACCGCGGCCAGAACTTTTATGCGCCTGGGGTTAACCCTGTGGTTGTACGTCGTCGGATTGGTATGGTGTTTCAGCAGCCTAACCCTTTTCCTAAAACTATTTATGACAATGTAGCCTATGGTCTGAGAGTAAATGGCATTAAGGACAACATGGATGAGATTATCGAAAATTCTCTCCGTCGTGCCGCCCTCTGGGATGAGGTTAAAGATAATATGAAAAAGAAGTTAGGCACTTCCCTTTCCGGGGGACAACAGCAGCGTCTATGTATTGCCCGTGCTATTGCAATTCAGCCGGATGTGATTTTGATGGATGAGCCTTGCTCTGCTCTTGATCCTGTCTCGACGCTGCGAATTGAGGAGTTAATGCTTGATCTTAAACAGCAATACACGATTGTGATTGTCACCCACAATATGCAGCAAGCGTCTAGAGTCGCGGATTATACCGCTTTCTTTAATGCTGAAGCTCTGGATGGAGGTAAGCGTGTAGGTTATTTGGTAGAAGTAGATACTACTGAGAATATTTTCTCTAGTCCTCAACATGACAGCACCCGCGATTATGTGAGTGGTCGTTTTGGCTAAGACTAGAGACAGTGATTATAAATCTGTAAAGGATGGTCGAGCTTTGCTTGTTATCTCATTCTGCTGGTCAGGAGACTAAAAACTCCATTCCTGATCAGCATCCTACCTCCCTGGGCAAATAGCCAAAGAGGTTAGTGAAATTTTATCCCAAGTATGTTCTCGATCGCAGAACCCAACACGACACTATATTAATTATGGCTACTAAGACTAGGACAGTGAATGACACTGACATCGCTTTACGGACAGAAGGTCTAAATGTTTACTACGGTAATTTCTTGGCTTTACAGAATATTTGGCTGGATATCCCGAAAAATCAGGTAACATCCTTTATTGGCCCTTCTGGCTGCGGTAAAAGTACATTGCTGCGATGCTATAACCGTCTGAATGATGTGATCAATTCTTTTCGCGCCGAAGGTAAAGTTCATTTTTACAATAACAATCTCTATGCACCAAATATTGATCCTGTAGAGGTGCGTCGGCGAATTGGGATGGTGTTTCAAAGACCAAATCCGTTTCCTAAATCAATTTATGAAAATATTACTTTTGGAGCTAAAATCAATGGCTATAAAGGTAATTTAGATGAGTTAGTTGAACAAAGTCTGCGACAAGCTGCTTTGTGGGATGAAGTTAAAGATAAACTACGCCAAAGCGGTACATCTTTATCTGGTGGACAACAGCAAAGGTTGTGTATTGCCCGTGCGATCGCAGTGCAACCAGAAGTTATTCTCATGGATGAACCTTGTTCAGCCCTAGACCCTATTTCGACTTTGCGGGTGGAAGAACTAATTCACGAACTTAAAGAGAAATATACAATCGTGATTGTTACCCACAATATGCAACAGGCAGCGCGGGTGTCTGATAATACAGCATTTTTCAACGTCAAGCTTTCTGAGGGTGGTCGCAGTGGTTATCTAGTTGAATTTAATTCCACAGAACTCATTTTCAATGATCCTCAGCAAGAAGATACCCGAGATTATGTCAGTGGCAGATTTGGTTAAATATCGTAGATTTTCGACAGTTAGGGATATTTAATATCCCTAATTTTATTAATTATTTGAAACCCAGTAATTTTGCTTGGCATCAGCAATAAATCGGGACTTTTGGGTTGTAGTATTGGGTAAACCACGGCCAGATTGGCCAGCATTGACCGCCTGCCACCAAGGAGATTTCATGGTAGTAGTGGGGCGAATTATTGGCTGTTGCTTGGTTGCCATATATAGCAAGGATGATAAAACCATACTATTGGTGCTGCTGCTAAAACCAAGGGCAGTTTTTCCAGTTTTTTCATAAAATCCCTCATAAAACCCCAGCAGAGGACGATATAAGTCGGTGGTGGACTGGAATAACTGTTGGGCATAACTATCTTCTGGCAGCATGGCATAATAGGCAAATGCTACTGCTGTACTGACTAATCGCTCTTTTTGTAAAGGTTTCCCGTCATCACCTAAAGCTAACCAAGGTTCTTGTGGAGTAGTGATTGTACTGTGAATTATGTATGGTTGCTGTGCGATTACAGTCGTACCCGCAGCTGTGAGGGTTTTAGTACGAAGATAGCGTTGATTTTGCGCTTGGAAGATGTTGGTAAACAGCGATCGCATTTGCGGATCTAGACCAAATTCTAAGCCATACAATAAGAAGGGATTGCTGACTGTATATTGATTGACCTGGGAATTACTATCTTTGCTGATCCGTTGAATTGGCACTTCTACCCCTTCAACCCTAGCAGTTTGATACTCACCGCCCACAGCAGAACCCTGAACATCAAAGCCCCACAGTTGAAAAGCCCGTGCAGCATACTCTTCATAGCCTAAGCGGGTTTCTAGATTGACACGAGGAAGCGATCGCCCTTGTTGATCTTTCACCACAGTTGCACTGGCAAGTCTACCGTGATTCACTATTCGCAAATAAGACCAATCCAGGACAATTTGATCAACAGCTTTAGTGTACTCTGGATGACAAGTCTTTAAATTATACAATGCAGCTAATATTCTACCGACATCTGAAGCTGACCAGCCATCACCTTCTGGTGTGGGATTACCACCATAATCTATGGGTTCTAGGGTACGCGGGTCATAACCCCGATGGGGTAGTTCTCCCATAAATAAAGGCATCTGAGTTAAAGCTGCCAATAATTGCCGGGTGCGTTGGTCAAATTCTTGTGCAGAAATAACATCAAGTTTCTGTACTGCGTGTAAGGCACTGAGATAATTTCCTAATCCCCAAACTGTTGTACCTTTAATATCCTGGCGATCGCTCACCAAACCAGTTGTAGACTCATCATTAGCAGTAAAATATGCCCAAGCAGCTTCAGCATAACGCCGTTGCACACCTGTGAGGGGTTCAGTAATTACCGGACAAGATGATGGCTGGGGTTTACCTACCGGTGGTATGGGTGCAACTGTGACTGCTACAGGACTTGGATTTACTGCGGTGGTTGTAGGAGTCTCCACTGAGAGAGTCGGGGGAGTTTGTGGAGTCTGTGGAGTCGAGGGAGTCGAGGGAGTCGAGGGAGTCGGTGGAGTTTGTGGAGTCCGTGGAGTTTGTGGAGTCGAGGGAGTCTGTGGAGGTGAAGATGATTTAAAACTCGCAAAAGAGACATTATTACTGCCAATCAAAGGGCGATTTCCCCTGGCTTTGTAGTATAAAATCTCCATCATTAACCCATTAGTATTACCAGTTAGAGCTTTATTTGGTTGTTGGGTTTCCTCATACAGTCCCGCGTAGAAACCACCCCCATCAGGACTGCGTAAATCCTTAGCAGCATCAAAAAGTTTTTGGGCATAAACATTATTAGGAAACAGATAATGCCAGCCAAATGCCGCCTTAGAACTCAAACTTCTAAACTGTGGAAACAGCTTATTCTCTTCGGTAATTGTTGCCCAGGAAACACCATTAGCATAAACAGTATTATAGAGAAAATAAGGAGGTTCCTCAATGTTATCTTCAGAAACAGCAGTCAACTGTCCAGTAGCTTCAAAACGTCGTTTTTGTGCTTCTAAAACTCTGGCAGAAAAATCTTCTAAATATCCCACTAAACCAAATTCAATGCCATCTAAAATATAAGATTCACTCACTACATAATTGTTGGCATTGGTGGTTTGAAAATCACGAGTATCAACAGGAATTTGTACACCATTAATATCTACAAATTTAAATGGTTCTAAAGCGATGGCTTTTGGGGCTTTAAATCCCCACAATTCATAACCCCTGGCAGCATATTCTTCATAACCTAGTCGTCCTTCTTGGACTAACAAAGTTGTTTTATCGGGAAGAACTGTAGCCCCAAATATTTGATCATCTTGCAGCGATCGCCCGATTTGCCATTTAGTCACAATCCCCTGTAGCCAATCATTATATTCGGGGTGACAGGTGCGAATAACGTGAAATGCAGCTAATAAACGCCCAATATCTAAAGCAGACCAGCCAATTCCTCTTTCTACAGGATTATTACCATAATCAACCATGTCACCAGTGGCGGTGTTATAAACTTTATTCGGTAAAGCGTCCTCAAATAGCTTCAGGTTAATCAGGGATGTGAGAAAAGGATTTAGCCGGGAATCAAAGTCAGACTGATCAATTAAATTTAACCAGCGTGCAGCGTTTAAAGCCATGAGATAATTACCCATATCCCAGAGTGTCCCCGAAGGATAGCCACCTGTAGAATTGGTAAATCCGGTTTCCGGTTGGTAGTTATTAACGAAATATTGCCAAGCGGCGCTGGCGTAGGTTTGTTCCTCTGGGGTGAGGGGATTGGTGATAGTGCTACAGCTGTTGCTGCTGGCAGTTTGAGCTATAGTTACCTTGGGGATATAAATTAAAAATTGCAGCAATGTTCCACAGAGGAATAATGCTATGAGTAAGAAGATTTTTTGGGGAATATATTTTAGGAAGGAAATCTTCATCAATTGATTAAACCTCTGGATTTATCGGCGGATATCGACGGTTAATTATTCTGATAAACCTGCCCAAACAGTGAGGGGTTTTCCTACTTTTTTATAGAGGAGGCTAGAGAGGATCACGCCGTTGTTGTTGGCGGTGAGGCTGGTGTTCGGTTCCCGCAGAGATTCATAGTAGCCGTTATACAAGCCATTATCAGATTGTAGATTTGTTTCGATAAAATCAGCAAGTTTACGGGTGTACTCCGTGTTGTATAGTACATTCCAGCCAATGGCAGCTTTACTACTGACAAATCGTAAGTTCTGATGTTCTTCGCGGGTATCTGTAATTGCTACCCAAGGTTTACCATTCACAAATAAGGTGTTGTAAACGAAGTAGGGTGGACGGTCTAGGTTGTCTTCGGTGACTGCTGTTAATTGTCCGGTGGCTCGATAACGGGCTTCTTGGGCTGCTAAGATGCGATCGGCGAAAACTTTTGGTAAAGATTGAAATCCGGTTTCAATGCCATCTAATATAAATGGTTCGCTGAGGACGTAGTTATTAGCTTCTGATGTGTCATAGTCTCGTTTATCGTAGGGTATGCCTTGGCCGTAAAGATTGGCGTAGCCTGTATTGGCTTTATATTCTAAGGCGGCTGTGACATTTAAACCCCAGAGTTTCAGACCATAGGCGGCATAGTTTCCGTAACCTAAGCGTCCTTCCTGGTTATATTGTTCTTTACCTTTGATGACGCTGGTTCCATACATTTCACCTTTGCTGGTGAGGCGTTTGACATTCCAATGTTTCCAAACTTTTTCGGTTTGTGGTTGCAGTTCGGGATATTTTGTCCCGACTATTTTTAACCAAATTGCCATCCGTCCTAGATCAATGGCTGACCACCCAATTTCTCCACGTTTCTCTAGTTGTCCATAGTCAACGGGGAGGAGAGTTTTGGAGTTGTAAACTTTGTTGGGGAGTTCTTTGTTATACAGGGGCATAGTTGCTAAAGTCTGCAACATTGTCTCCATTTTTTTCTCAAATTCTGACGCAGATACAATATCCAATTCCTTGGCGCTGACTAAAGCCGCCATTGCAGCTGCTTGATCCCAGATGGTTACAGCCGGAAAGCCATCCACGGAATTGGCTAAACCTGTGTTATCGTTCCAGTTGCGTTCAAAATATGACCAAGCTTGACGGGCGATCGCCATTTCTGCTGGGGTGAGTTCTCCGACATTAGGCGCTACATAGGGTATTGCAGAGATTTTAAGTTCTTTGGGGTTAACGGGATCGCCTGGTAAAACTAAAGATTCCGCGTCAAGTTTCGCCAGTTTTTGGGGATCAATTTCTGTTGTTTTCACTACAGAACCCTCTTCAGTGCTGACAACATTTTTCTGATTTCTGAGATTCGCAGACCAGGAATTTAGCGCTAAGATGGCGATCGCTGCTGTGGCTATTCCTCCTACAGTAGTTAGTATAGATAAGCCTTTTGGTGGTGGTTCAAAATCTGAGCTCATTTTTTTATGTTAGTTAATATACTGTTTTACAAATAATAACAATTTCATCCTGAACTGCAAGCAAATATAAAGTTATACAAATTGAGATGAGGATTTATCAAGATCCTAAAATTTCAGCCGCAGTTGTCCTGATAGGCCGTTGTTATTGTAGGCGCTTTCACCGGTATCTTGATTGCGAACATTACTAAATATATAGCCCAAGTCTAATTCTGCACTCGGTGCAAGTTTAGTTGTACACCTTGTTCCATAAGTATTAGCCTGATCGAATTTTCCATTAAGTCGCTGTTGTCCCACTGTGAAAGTAAACCGACAGCGTAAGCCATCAAATAAATTTTTTTCCCAAACCAACTCGGCATTATAAACTATAAAATCTGGTGGGGAAAAATACCCACTCTGTTGTTCTACATTATTTGTATAGTTCCACGTAAACAAGTTAGCAGCTACAGAGAATTTACCTAATTTGCGTTCTAATCTGCTAAAAGATTGTTGTTCAGAATTACCATCGTTATAAATACCCCAACGGTATAAAGCAAACAAGCTAGTTTTTTGGTCAATCTGCCAGAATAAATTTGGACCAAATCGCCAAACTGTAATTTGATTATCTAAAGTTTCCACATTAAATTTATAAAGACCTTGTTCTATATTTCCTGATATTGCCACTAGTGATGTTAACTTACCATCTGGGGAAACCTTGGGAGGGGAAATAGGCGCTTCGACTTTAGCATTAAAGTTAATCGCTGTGGGTAAACGATTAAATATATCTATTCCTGCTGCTGTTTCTAGAGTCACGTCTCCAATTTTTCCAGACCAGCCTACTTGTAAGGGAATATTTGTAATTGTCTCAATCTCCGATTTTTTAAAGGTATTGAAACCTGTCTTTAAGCTGATTAAATTCCCATTTTCTAAGCGAAATTCAGCCGTTGGTTCGATAATTTGATTAGTTTGTCCAAAATTATCACTATCGTTCCGAAAATCTATTTGGATATTTTCCAAAATAGCAAAGGGCTTGAGAGGTTCAGTGGATATTGGCGGTGGCGTTATTTTCGGTGGCGGTGGTGGCGGTGGTGGTGGTAATTTGAGGCTGGGATTAAAATTTTCTGGTGCGGCTAGTAAAATTGGGTTTAATGATTCGGGAATCAGATCAGATTTTTCGAGTTCAGTTACTGGAGTAATTCTTCCCTGGAAATCTCCCTTGGGATGACTATGATTATTTAGGTTATTTTCTTCTAGGCTAATCACCGAAATCACTGGTTCCGCCTTAGCTTGATTCATCCATAACATTCCTAAACCAAAGCTATAGATAATTACCCTGAAAGGGGTTAAGTATTTGTACTTGATTATACTAAAAAAGATATACGCCATAAATTAATATACCTCTGATATATAGTAGAAAAAAATCTTGAAGTTGGCTAATGACATAGGTTTTGTGATTTATTTTCATCTTAACCTCCTATTTGCTGTAGGTTAAAATTGATCATAATATATTGCAAATTTTGAGTAGTGATCTATACTTGGTAATGAGTAATAACTTCGTTGCCTAACTCACAATATAACGGGTGGATCTCAAATGATTTTAAAATCTGCGTTGTATGTCATAAATAGTCAGCAAGTCTTGGTTAATTTTACAGAGACAATAAGAAATTAGTTAATCAAAGTCATGGCTAGTTTGATCGCAAAGATAAACATCAAATATTGTGACTTAATTTCTCGTTAAATATGAATATAATGCTGTTATCTTCATAAGATAAATTGAGCAAGTGATAAACAGCAAACAGTTAACTTGTTAGTTTTATTTCAGGTGCAATATGTCTTCACTTTCTATGATGAATGAAGTAGAAAAATCTTTTGGTAATAGTCGTTCTACACTCAAAAAAAGAACGCTACTGTTTCGCTATTTAGCAGAAATAAATTTAATTTTTGGGGCTTGGTATTTGCATTGGCGTATTGGTAATTCCATTAACTTCGATGCACTGTGGCTTTCTATTCCCTTATTATTAGCAGAAATTTATAGTTATTGTGGCGGAGTGATGTTTGTCATTGGACTTTGGCGGCCGCTAGTCAGACAAACTAAATCCCTAGACCAACTAGCACCAGCCATACCTACCTCTGAGTGGCCGAGTGTAGATGTATTTGTGACCTGCTACAACGAACCACCAGAAATTGTCGAAGTAACAGCGAGAGATGCTTTGGCAATGGATTATCCTACCATCAAGTTACGCGTTTATATCCTCGATGATGGTAATTCTGAGCAAATGCGAATTATGTCAGAGAGATTATGTATTGAAGATTTACAATCACCATTATTACAACAAGAAGCTAGCCGAATTGATGCTGAACGTTCTACTCTAGTAGAGCATCTTGAAAAATTAAATAATTTGGAACCAGATGTGAAAGCTGCTGAAGAATGGTTACAAAACTATTCTGATTTAACCGATAACTCTACAAAATTTTTAAACACTCTGCGACAATTTATTTTATGGTTAAATCTGCCGCATATAAGTAATAGTGATGCTAATAATACTATACAAAAACGTTTAACTATAGAGCAACACCGATTACAATCAGCCATTTCCCAAAAAGAGTCAGAACTAGCTGATCTTCCTCGTTTACGCTATATTGCTAGACCTAAAAAATCAGGAATAGCACATCATGCGAAAGCAGGTAATCTAAATTATGCAATTTTTTCTGGGGAAACTGTAGGGGACTTTATCTTGACTCTAGATGCAGATCATATTCCTAAACCCCAATTTATCAAGCGAGTTTTACCATATTTTTACACTTACAATTTATTTACAGGAAACTACGAATCAAACAAAATTGCTTTTGTCCAAACACCCCAAGATTTTTATAATATTCCCCCAGGAGATCCTTTTGGTCATCGCGCCAATTTATTTTATGGACCGCTACAACAGGGTAAAGATGGGATGAATTCAGCTTTCTACACAGGAACAAATGCAGTATTAAGAAGAGAAGCATTAATTAGTGTAGGATTACAATATTTTGCTGACGAATACGCCAAAGACGAAAAGCGTTTAGATGAATTTGAGTTAATTGGTGGTGTATCCAGCAACAGTATTACTGAGGATATGAATACAGCTATGCGCTTACATGGTGCTGGCTGGAAATCTATTTATCACCATGAATTGTTAGCGGAAGGTTTAGCACCTGATGATTTAAGTTCTACATTAAAACAGAGATTACGTTGGGCGCAAGGAACTATACAAGTATTAGTGAGAGAAAATCCTCTGACAAAAATGGGACTCAGCTTTTGGCAAAAGTTGCAATATTTCCAAACCATGTATAGCTATTTTTCCGGGTTTGCAACTTTTATATTGATAATGTGTCCCATCATCTATTTTTTCACAGGAATTATCCCAGTGAAAACATTTGGACCTGATTTTGCTTTACACTTCTTACCCGCTTTTATCATCAATCGCTTGACATTTCTCGCCGCTAGTTGGGGGATTCCTGCGAGGGAAGTATGGCGTTCAGAACAATATGCGATCGCCTTATTTCCTTTATTAATCCAAGCGGTATGGAGTGTACTTTCAGGACGGCCAATCAAATTCCAAGTTACACCCAAGCAGCGCCAATCAGGAATATATCTCCGGCTGATTTGGCCTCAGTTAGTTGTCTTTAGCCTGACTATTTTAGGGATGATTTGGAGTCTGTTGCGGTTTGCAACTGGGGCTTTAGATAATCCTTGGGTTTATTTGCTAAATGGTGCTTGGGCTTTCTATAACTTATCATTAATTTGGGCAATCATTAATGCCGCTATTTGGCAACCAAAACCTAATTCCTCGGTTTGACGTAAGTAATTAATAAAGCTTCATAAAGCTTGCTTTTTGAGAAATCGAATGTAAAAATTAGATTATATCTAATAACTGAATTTAAAGGTAAACTCTATGAATCCCACAGTCAAGGTTATTGAACCTTCAGGAATTTTAAATGCAATTAATGGCAATGAAATCCGCCGTGAAATTACTTACCTGATCTCCACAGGTGCTGATATTGTGTTAATTGACTTTGAAAATGTCAATTTTATTGATAGTTCAGGTTTAGGCGCTTTAGTTGCCTCTATGCAAGCTGTAAAACAAGAGAATGGTGAATTGTTTATTTGCTCAGTTAATGCTCAGGTAAAGATGATTTTTGAATTAACAAAAATGGATAGACTTTTTAAAGTTTTTGCTAATAGAGATGAATTTAATACTCAAGTTTTAGCAACACAATAATTTATTTGTCTCACCCATTGGGGGTAGAGATGAGAATAGTATTCTCTCTGTAGAATCTCTAACTCAAAAGGAAGGTAAGAAAATTATTCTCTAACTAAAGGTAATTTTAAGTAGAGATAAATCATCATCAAAATTAGTACAGTGATTGAGACTTTTAATCTGTGCTAATATTTCCTGAAGATGACATTTACTGGTATAATTACAGTGGATTAATAAGTTGATAAAAGCATCTAAGCCCCAAATTTGACCATTTGGTTGTAGCACTTCATAAGCGCCGTCACTAAATAAGTATAAGGTGCTATCTTTGGCAATGTCTACAGTATTCACGGCAAAATCAATATCAGAGATAAAACCAATGGGCAAATCTAAAGAATTTAGCATTTTGATATCTGTAGCATCTTTACCTAGCAGTAGAGCGGGTGGATGTCCAGCATTAGCATAAATTAATCGCTGTTCAAGACGATTGAAAACTGCATAGAAAATTGTAAAATACTTGTTACCATGATTCGTCATTTGAAAACTATGATTAAGGGCTTTTAAAACTTCACTGGGATGACTAAAATTAGTATTGGGTAGAGATTGCGATCGCAAAACATTCAATACAGACATAGAAAGTAGGGCTGAACCCACCCCATGTCCAGAAACATCTAAAAGATAAAGAGCCAAATTATCACTATCAATCCAGTAATAATCAAAGCAATCTCCCCCTAACTGCGCCGAGGGGACAAACAAAGCCTCCGTAGTGACAGTACCGATAAGAGGTGATGGTAAGAGCGATCGCACATACTCAGCAGCTTCAGCTAACTCTGCTTCTAAATTTTCGTTTAGCTTCTTCAAAGCTAGCTGTTGATTTTTTAAATCCTGATTGAGTTGGTGTAACCTTAATCCTGCTCTTACCCGCGCCTTCAATTCATTCATTTCAATGGGCTTAGAAACAAATTCATCAGCGCCAGCATCTAACCCTTTAACGCGCTCCCCTTCTTCTCCTGGTGCTGCGCCCTTAGCAGTCAGCAAAATAAAAAAAGTTGTCGCTAAATTGGGATCTTTCTTAACTTGACGACAAACCTCTAATCCATCTATTTCTGACATCACCCAATCACAAATAATCAAAGCCGGATGTAATATTTTTGCCTGTGTAATTCCTTCTTTCCCATTGCTGGCTACAGTCGTCTCATACCCCTGATTTTGCAAGGTTCTTTTGAGAGCTAGACGTACTATAGGATCATCATCAATAATCAGTATTTTGAACATAGTTTTATGCTAACAGGTAATGTTTATCAAATATGAATAAATGAATATTTCATTGTTATTTTCTAAAATTTTTCTCTCTTCTAATCAATTTGATGAAATTAATTTCATCCTTATAAATAATCTACCTATAAAAGTTAGCTATGGTTTTCAACCCAGAACAAAAATTACAATATTTTACAACTGAAGTATGAATAAAAAAATTCATCTAACAGTTAAGACAGACCTCAATTATACATCTGAAGTATTATCATGGTTAGAGCCAATAAATCAACCTCCTCTGATTGACCAAAGTATCTGGTGGAAATGCCAAACATTGTTGATTGAAGGATTTACGAATATTGTGGAACACGCACACAAAAATCTACCTGTAGAAACTCCCATTGACTTAGAAGTTGTGCGGTTGTCTGACCAGATAGAGATTCGCATCTGGTCTTTGGGTGAAGCATTTGATGTGGAAGAGGAATTACGAACTAAACCTGAACTAGTAGATAATTTTCAAGAAAGAGGAAGGGGTTTAAAAATCATGTCATCAATAGCAGACGAATTTACTTATCATCCCACAGAGGATCATCGTTATTGTCTGTTATTTAAAATCAAGTATTAATTTTTGGGTATTTACGAGACTTATAAGACTTACGCATAATCTACGTTTTCTTGGCGTTCTTGGCGGTTAGATAAATCAAGATTTTTGGCAATTGTTGCGTAAGTCCTGACTTAATCAGAATGTGGACTAGGAACCTTCGGGTTATCCAATCGCCTAAGATTATTGCTTTTGTTGAAATACACCCACTAAAGAAAATCTAAAATGATTTCACAGTTATTTCTTAAGGTCATTTGCTGCTAAAAAAGCGGTAATTTTTTCGAGAAATTCTGCTAATTCTACTATTAATTCATTTGCACCACTGCATTCATGTTCATGACTCATTATCTCTAACTTTTCTGCCCCTTTTTGCATAGATATAGCTCCGATGTTGGCGCTGGAACCTTTAAGATGATGTGCTTCTCGCGCCAGTTGTAGAAAATTATTGGTAGCAATTGCAGTTTGGCTGGCTTCTAAATGTAATTGGCTATCTTCAACAAATATTTGTAATAATTCCCATTCAAATTCTTGATTATTTTCCGAGAGTTGATGTAGATGTTCCCAATCAATTTCTAGCTCAATCTCAATATTTGGTGTACATATTACTTGGCTCCAATGTTTTAGTATGGCTGCCAATTTGTCTTTTTTTACTGGTTTACTCAAATAATCATTCATACCAGCATCTAGACATTGTTGTTCATCTTCTTTCATAGCATTAGCTGTCATAGCAATTATTACGGGTTGCTGAATAAGATGAGAACGAATTTTTTTGGTGGTTTCTAAACCATCTAAAATAGGCATTTGATAATCCATGAGAATTAAATCATAGGTCACTGTTTCTAGTAGCTGTAAAACTTCCTGACCATTACCAGCAATATCAGCTTTATAACCTAAATTTTGCAGTTGCTTCAGGGCAACTTTTTGATTTACTAGATTATCTTCTGCTATCAAAATTCTCAATTTGGATTCAGTAACAGCAGTTTCCCGAATAGTTGTTTGCTGAATTTTACTAGGATTTGGTTGCTCTGCCAAGATATTCATAATTATATCCAGTAGCCGAGATGCTTTAACAGGTTTGACTAAATAACTGTCAAATCCTATAGTTAGGGCTTTTTGAACTTCTTCTCTTTGATTAGTAGAAGTCAACATAATTATGGGAATATCGGCAATGAGAGAATTTGCTTTAATTTGTGTTCCCAGAGTTAAACCATCTACCTCCGGCATTTGCATATCAATCAAAGCTAGATCATAAAGTATTCCTTTTTCAGCAGCAGTTTGTAAAGTATTGAGGGCTTCAGCAGCACTGGCGGCTGTGTCCACCTCCATTCCCCAACGGGTAGCTTGATGATAGATAATTTTACGGTTGGTAGCATTATCATCCACCACTAACAAGCGCCGATGGGTGAGAATTTCGCAGTTTTGTGCAGGAGAAATAGTCTGAGACTGCTTAGTGAAAGTTAGTTCAAACCAAAATTCAGATCCTTTTCCTAGCTCACTGTTCACTCCTATTTTTCCACCCATCAAATTAACTAACTGGTGACAAATAGCGAGTCCCAAACCTGTACCACCGTACTTGCGAGTAATGGAAGCATCTACCTGGGTGAATGGCTTAAATAGTTTACTTTGATTTTCGGAGGAAATACCGTTACCTGTATCTGTGACGGAAAATTTGATTTTAGCTGTATTTGAGGTTTGAGTTTGCATTTCGGCTCTGACGATAATTTCTCCTCTACTGGTAAATTTGATGCCATTACCAACTAAGTTCATTAAAATTTGTCGCAGCCGACTAGCATCACCTTGGAGATAAATGGGGACATGGCGATGAATAAAGCCAGCAATTTCTAATCCTCGTTTATGGGCTTGGGGTGCTAATAATTCTAAAACTTCGTCTACACAGATAGATAAGTCAAAATCTAAATTTTCCAGAATCATTTCTCCGGCTTCTAGTTTTGACAAATCTAAAATTTCATTAATTAGGGATAAAAGAGCATCGCCACTAATGCGAATTGTCTCGGCAAAATCGCGCTGTTCTGGATTTAAATCAGTGTCTAATAATAAGCCAGTCATTCCCAAAACTGCATTCATGGGGGTGCGAATTTCATGACTCATATTGGCTAAAAAGGCGCTTTTGGCTTGAGAAGCTAGTTCGGCTCGCTCGCGGGCAATTTCTAATTCTTTTCTCTGGATTTGTTCTTCTTCTAATAACTTACCTTTAGCTAAAGCAATACCTATTTGATCAGCAAGCGATCGCAAAAGTTCAATTTCCCAATCTTTCCATTTTCGGGGATAATTACACTGGTGGGTAATGACAAATCCCCAAAGTTTATCTTCTAGGAAAATCGGGATAATCAGATTAGCTTTCACCTGAAAGTTTTCCAGTAATTCTTTATGGCAAGGCTCAATTTCAGCTTCTTCTATATTATGAATAATGCCGATTTCTCCTTGATAGTATTTTTGGAGATGATCATCTGTTAAACAGGTGTCAATAATATTTTGACCGATAATCACAGATAAGCCAGGAATTACAGCTTCTTTCATAGATGTTAAAGAATTATCGGATTCTAGTTGCG
Source organism: Nodularia harveyana UHCC-0300 (assembly GCF_034931085.1). Taxonomy (NCBI): domain Bacteria; kingdom Bacillati; phylum Cyanobacteriota; class Cyanophyceae; order Nostocales; family Nodulariaceae; genus Nodularia; species Nodularia harveyana. The sequence goes on from NZ_JAYGHG010000006.1 coordinate 119,487, forward strand.
AGATCAGTACCCTGTCTGCTTGCAATAATTTTTGGACTTCTTCCACACTAGTTTGCAGGATTTCATCTATTTGTAAAGATTCCCGAATTTTCAAAGTGACATCAGCTAATAATTGCGATCGCAAGTTTTGCTGAGATACTTCTTCTTCGGCTTCCTTCCGTTTGATAAACTGACCGACTTGATTACCAATAGAGATCACAATGTTTAGCAAATCTGCATCTTGTGTCTGAATCTTCTTGGTGAAAAAAGTCATCACACCTATCGTAATGTTGCCACTACGAATGGGAAAACCAAAGGCGGCGTGTAATCCCACTTGAGCCGCAACGTCCATTCTCAGAAAACTTTCATCAGCACAGACATCAGTGATCCATATAGGTTCGCCACTAGCAAATACACGCCCTGGTAATCCTATTCCTATCGGAAAAATAGTTTTTCTGGTAGTTATTTCAAACTGTTCTAGTTCCGGGTCTACTCCATACCAAATATCCAGACAGCGCAAAACATTTGCTTGCTGATCTAGCATCCAAATTTCACCCCAATCCCATGCTAAACTCTGGCAGATACCTGACAAAATACGTTGTGTAGCTTTCTCAATGGTGACAGATTTTGCTAAAGCTTTGCTAGTGGCATATTGAGCTGCTAAATGTTTTTCTGCTTGCTTGCGATCGGTGATATCAATTCCAGTGCCAATAATATACTCAACTTTCCCTTGCTCGTCCTTGAGGTTAGCATTATTCCAAGCAATTAAGCGCCGATTACCATCTTTTGTTAACCAGTAATTTTCGTAGCCTTTTAATTCCTGACCATGACCTACTTGCTCGAAGGTAGCTTTAACTGTTTCCATTTCTTCGGGAATTAAAAGTAAGTCCCAAAAATGTCTATTACTCACCTCATTAAATGAGTAACCTGTTGTTTGCTCACAAGCTTTATTAAAGCTAATAATTCTTCCTTGTGTATCCAGAGCTATGACTAAAACAGAGGCTGTATCTACTATAGCTGCAATAAAGTTACGTTCTTTTTTTAATAATTCCTCTGTACGTGTGCGCTCAGTAACTTCTTGATAAATTTGGTAGTAGACAACAGCCAAAATCAGAAAACATAAACAAATGGCGATCGCTATTGTGATAATGCTATTACGTCTGCTGATGCTTGCGGCTAAAGACTGTTCTTGTAGCTGTTGTTCTTCTAATTGCTGTATTTCAGTAACCAACTCGCGGATATTATCCATGAGTTTTTTACCTTGATTAGTCTGGATTACCTCCAAAGTGACATCAAATCCCTGCTTTTCCCTTAACTCAATATTTGCCTGAATTGCTGCAAACCTTTGTACTATTAAGGTTTCTAAAGGGGGAATTTTGCTTTGTTCATCTGGTTCATTGACTGTTAATTTTTTAAATCTTTCAAGCTGTTCAGCAACCCGAGGAACTGCCCATTGATAAGGTTCTAAATAAGACGGATTACCTGTGAGAATATAACCACGCTGTGCTGTTTCCGCATCTGTCATCAGGGAAACTATTTTTTCCTGAATATTGATTTTTTCTAAAGTTTCTTGCTGTTGGTCACTAATTCGCAGATAGGTTTTTGTATTCTGATAGGAAATAAAACCAATGAGGATGAGAATGGCTGATGCTAACCCCAATCCGCCACCAATCTTTTTAAAAAAATTAACCCGGGATTTCTTTGATTTTTGACGCTCCTGATTAACAAGTAATAAACTGGTTATATTCCGTCGTAGTTCCAGTTCCTTAATAACTTGATTACCTAAAATGCGTAAAGAATCTATTTGTTCCTCGGTGAGATCTCGTGGTACTTGGTCAATGACACAAAGGGTTCCCAAACTGTGTCCTTCAACATTGGTCAAAGGTACGCCCGCATAAAACCGGATATTAGGATCTGAGGTGACTAATGGGTTAGTGGCAAATCGTTCATCAGTGCTAGCATCAGGAACAATAAAAACATCTTTTTGCAAAATTGCATGAGCGCAAAAAGCTAGATCACGGTGGGTTTCTAATGCGTCTAAACCCACTTTAGATTTAAACCATTGACGATTAGTATCAATCAAACTCACCAAGGCGATGGGTGTACCGCAAATATACGAAGCTAAACGAGTCAGTTGATCAAAAGACTCTTCAGGTTGAGTATCAAGGACTTTATACTCTAAAAGTGCCTCAATTCTCTCGGCTTCGTCATCAGGTAATGGTGCTTTCATGGGTGTGATGGGAAGTTAATCAGATGGTATCTATTGATATTCATCATGATACACAAAATTCAGTATTTCAGAAAAATGAATTAATATGAGCTATTTTTTAATACAGCGTTAAAACTCCCAAATTTACATTTTTTTCAAAGGCTTGGATATCCTCTAAATGCGATCGCAAAATGTCTTCAATCTGATTTGTTGAACAATTTCCACGACGAATCCAGACGACTTTAGGTGGAAATCCTCGCAAAATGCTTAACTCATTAAAATCAGCATCTCTCGTTACAACAGTAAATCCACCTTGTCGCGCATACTTCCATACAACTAGATCATCTGCTTGATCCAAGCCTAAGAAAAAAAGATGCAGAGAGTTGGGGTAAAGATTAGCCAGTCGATCTACTAACCGAGGTGATAAATTATGGTCAAAAAGTAACTTCATGCTGGCATTGTCAGCATTTGCTTTTCTCTATCTGCTGCATAGCTGAGGCAAGCCAAAATATCTTCTTGTGTCAAATAAGGAAAATCATTCAGTATTTCCTCGTTCGTCATGCCAGATGCAAGATAAGATAAAACGTCATATACAGTAATTCGCATTCCTCTGATACAAGGTTTACCACTTCGTTTTCCTGCTTCAATAGTAATAATGTTTTTATACTGCATTTCGTTTAAAGCTAGACTTATTCTTCTACTCTAGCGAGAAATTTCTCTATCAGCAAAGTCTTGAACTACTTCAATAATATCACTTGTTATTGAACTAATTTCAATCAATATGATTGCTCTACTATGGCTTGAATAATAGATGGGTCATATTTAACGACGTGGATAATTCTCCTTTTTGATGATATTTGTAGAGATAATTTTCAAAAATTTTAGTCTGATCATCGAATATTAATGTATACTTTTCCACATCAATCAAATATACTGCAAATTTTACTTAATTTATCTAAAAATCCTCATCATCCACAAAAAACTCAGCATCGTCGTCAAATGTCGGTTTATCCCCAGAATCGGCAATCCGCCAGAGAGGTTGGATGATGGCCATGGCGATTAAACCGATACCGGCACAAAAGGCTAGCATTAAACCGACTGGGATTTGAATTGATTGAAATGTGAGGAATTTTAAAGATACAGGTGTAGCATTTTGAACTGAGATGATGGCGATCGCAATTACCCAAAGAGCCAGTATTAAAGATATTAAAATAGGAATAAAAGTTTTAATCATAGAATAGGGAATGGGGAAGAATTATCCCCTCTCTGAGTTACGAGAGGGGTTGAGATCAGATGTTCTTATGCTTTGAGTTTACCTATGGAATTTTCCATTTCTTGAGCAACTTTGGCGAGTTTCTCAGAGGAATTGGTTTCCATGTAAACGCGCACTAGGGGTTCTGTACCGGAAGGACGCAGTAAAATCCAGCTACCTTCTTCTAAATACAATTTAATCCCATCTTTGCGTCCCACTTCTTTAACTTTAATCCCTGCTACCTCTGCGGGGGGATTGTTAGTAAAGGAGTCGATGACAGCCGTTTTGTGTGCTTCTGTCAGGTGTAAATCCAGACGGTTATTGTAAAGCGGTCCATCAGCTTCGGCGATCGCTTCTTGCACCAATTGACTTAGGGGTTTACCTTCATAGGCGATCGCTTCAGCCACCAGCATATCCGCCAAAATGCCATCTTTTTCGGGAATATGACCAATGACACTTAAACCGCCTGATTCTTCACCGCCAATTAATACGGTAGTTTCCCGCATTTTCTGACCAATGTATTTAAAACCAACGGCTGTTTCATAAATTGGCAAGTTATGTTTAGCAGCGAAATTATCCAAGAGGTGAGTTGTCGCCACAGTTCTGACGATTGCGCCACTTTTACCTTTGTTTTTAATTAAATGGCGTGCTAACAATAGCAGCACAGTATTAGGGGTGAGAACATTTCCTAATTCATCCACTACCCCAAAGCGATCGCTATCACCATCTGTAGCCAAGCCTAAATCAGCTTGATCGGCTTTGACTGCCTCCACTAACCCCACCAGTTGTTCTCCCTTGGGTTCAGGCATTCCACCGCCAAATAGCACATCGCGCTTAGTGTTAAAACTTTCTACTTCACAGCCGCACTCTTCCAAAACTTCATCTAAATAGCCGCGAGAGGTAGAATAGAGAGCATCGTACTTTACCTTTAAATTCGCACTCTTGATCCGTTCTACATCCAATAGGGTGTAGATGAATTTCATATACTCTGGTTTGGGATCAAATATGGAAATTTTATCAACAGGACTAGTGCTAGGCAGTGCATCCGATGCACTCTCAATGTTTGCCACAATCGTATCAGTAATTTCCGGGGTGGCAGGTCCGGCATAATCAGGGATATATTTAATCCCACAGTAAGGTGCTGGATTATGGCTAGCGGTAAACATCAAAGCCCCTGCGGAATTTAATAGCCGGGCATTGTAGGCAATTACAGGTGTCGGACAATCCCGATTAGTAATTTTCACAGTCCAACCCAAGTCTGCCAAGACCTCAGCTGCTGTTTGGGCGAACTGGTCAGCTAAAAACCTAGTATCGTAGGCAATCAGAACTGGTCTATCTTTTGTGTAGGCTGTTTCGAGGTAACTTGCGATCGCCCTGGTGACTTTCCGGACATTAGGGAAAGTAAAATCATCAGCTATGATTCCTCTCCAACCATCAGTACCAAATTTTATCTTGCTGGAATTGCTACTAGCGCTCATGTTTACTATTTTCTCCCGGATAACTTCAATACTATAGGAAGCTTCCCCTAAAGCGTGCGTAGCCGCAAGTCTCCCTCAACGTATTTTTTCTCACTGATATTGAGCAATGTCAATTTTATATCGACCTTTTGCCAGTTATCACCTTTGGTCTTTAGTCGCCCCAGCCGCAGGAAAAGAACATTGGCATTGCCAGATGAGAAGGGGGTTTATTAAAGCACGTCAACACGAACCACAAGTGAAAGCGTTGTTAGGTAAAGCTACTCCACCCCAGAGAATTGGTATCCTCGCCCAAAAAGGCATTTATGAGTTTCATCGTCATAGACATTTATTAAAACAACCAGACGGTGTAGACCAAGTTGCTAAACTTCTCAAGTTAAACACCTCAACTCAGAAAGTACAACACCGAGTGCGGCAAATTTTGCAAAAATATCATAAGTCCCCTTTACTTTTAAATAAACATATTATCCAATTAACACCGGGGGATGAAGGCTTTCCCAAACCAATTTTTGTCCAAAATCAAGATGTTAACTTCCGTTTATATGCAGCTATGGACTGTATTTTTCGGGAAGCTGACCGCACTTTGCACATTTTAGATTTTAAAACTGGGAAATCTGCCTTTGACCGCAGACAAGCATTAGTTTATTTACTAGCGGCGCGTTATCTTTATCCTGGCATCAAAGCTGTAGCATCATTTTATAATTTAGAAATGTCTCAAGGATCAGAATTAATTAGGATTAATAATCGGGAATTAGAAACTTTAAAATTACATTTAGCCAATATTGCCCACAAGCATCAAAAAGATTTACAAAAATATCACGAAAAAACCAGTAATTTTAGTCAAATTTTTCCACCAAATCCTGGTAAACACTGCCATTTTTGCCCATTTAATAGTATTTGTAAGTTTTCCCAAAAACCACCTAATTCACGCCCATTACCGGGAATAGGGAATAGACTTAAAAATAGCTAATTACTCCTGTTTAATCATTTGTTTTTGTACCTCATGAACCTACAATTCGCTGTATTGTCTTGATTTTCACCTAAATTTATCGTCCTACCTGAGATCAAAAGTGTTGAATCCTGTTACGAAACTTTATACCCTGATATAAGGTAGTCTTGTCAAGGTTAAAAATGTCAACATTTACGTATAAGTAAAAATATTTACCAAAATAATACGGAATATTTTGATCTGACTGAAAATCATATAAAAAATGCTTAGAGTTTGGTATGATGTATAGCCTGGATGTTTCAATAGTGTGTTAGTAGTTAATTTTTATGGAGGAATTAAAATTAAAGTTTGCTGATTTATTTGCTGGTATTGGAGGTTTTAGATTAGCTTTTGAAAAAGCTGAATATCAGTGTGTATTCTCTTGCGAGATTGATAAGGCGTGTCAAGAGGTTTATTTTAATAATTTCGGAGACAAGACCGAATCTGATATTAGAAAAATTGATTTAAACAATCTACCTTATTTTGATGTATTAACGGCTGGCTTTCCTTGTCAACCTTTTAGTATTTGCGGACATAGAAAAGGTTTTCATGATACTAGGGGTACTTTATTTTTTCATATTTGCGAAATTATTGAGCATATTCATCCTCCAGTAGTTATTCTAGAAAATGTTAAGCACATATTACATCACGACCAAGGTAGAACATTAGAAGTAATACTCTATTCTTTAGAAGATATGGGTTATTTAGTTAATTACGAAATAGTTAACTCTAGAGATTTTGGACTACCACAAAATAGAGAAAGAGTAATATTTGTGGCGACAAAAACCAGAAAATTTAATTTTGATAGCCTGACAAAATCTGAAATAGTTCCTAAATTGAGAGAATTTTTGTGTACTTCAGGAAAATTTGAATACCTCAATACTACAGAATACACGATGATAGATAACCCTAAACAGCAATCATCAGGTTTGATTTTTGTAGGATATCGAAATAAAAGTATTTGGAAAACAGGTGTTAGACCAAACACAGAACATTTATCACGGGTTCATCATCAACCAAATCGAATTTATTCTATAGAAGGAGTACATCCAACAATACCTTCTCAAGAGACTTCAGGACGATTTTTTATTTATATACCTGAAGAAAATGCAGTCCGTAAATTAACACTTAGAGAGTGTTATAAAATTATGGGTTTTCCTGAAAATTTCAAAACCCATAGAAATTTAGCAGAGTGCTATAAACAAATAGGTAACTCTGTATCTATACCAGTAATCTATGAACTGGCGAATCAAATTAAAAAACAAATTTTTTCATATCAAGATATTTAAGGATAAATATTATATTTCATTAAAAATGAATCATAAAGAAAAACTCATACAGACTTATCAAAGTCTATCTGAATTAGAAATCAATCAAATTCAATTACCACATAAATATCAAGACTATATTGTAGAGATTAGTAATAAATGCTTTGCTAGAAAAGCCGTATATACGGTACTAATTACTCTTTTAGTACATAAGATTTTATATCCATCTCAAGATATTAGATACCATCAAGTTGATCTACCAGGCGGTTTTTCAGGAAGAACTATAGATACAAAATATATTACTCCTACATTAACAGAGTTAGGTTTACCTGCAATGGCTGAAAGTGGTTGGTTAACTCGTTCTTTAGAACAACCTTACCCTTATACTTTAAATTATGAAGGAAATATTACTCCTAAGTCTCTAAAATTAGCATTTCTCAATATTATTGATTTTGTACAGATACATCCTGAACAAGCAGAAAATATTTTAAAATTGCTTCTGAAATTGGTAAAATCGGCTAAGGATAATAATTTGGTAGAAATAATTAAATTAAGTAATCCAGAAAAATTAGACTTAAAAAGTTTAGTAAATGCTTTAGATGAGCATTTTAATTATAAATATAAAACTGATGGTGGCTCAAAGTTACCTGTTATTGCTTTTTATGCTATTTATCAAATTTTAGTTCAGGAAATATCTAGATATAATTCCTGCATACTGAGAAAATTAGGAAGTCATACGGCTTCTGACAGAACTTCTAACACTGCTGGAGATATTGAAATTATTGATAAAAATGATCAGCTTATTGAAGCTATAGAAATTAAATATGGACAAGAAATCACTCTACAAATGGTTTACCAGGCAAAAAATAAAATTATCAAACATAATCCCCGAAGATACTACATTTTTGCCTCAAAGGATGTTAATCAACTAGAAGTGGATCAGATTAATGAACTTATTAAGGAAATTTCATCAGAGCATGGATGCCAAGTAATTATTAATGGGATTATTCCGACAATTAAATATTATTTGAGGTTAATCATGTCTATCACGGATTTTATTGATTTATATTCACAATTGATAGAGTCGGATAAGGAAATGCAAAAAATTCACAAAGATAAATGGAATGAAATTCTAGCTAAATTAATGAATCAATGAAATTTAAACTACTCAATTGGGATGGAAATAATCGTAAATTTCTTGGGCTAATCTTGTCCCAATCCCTGGAACCTCTGCTAGTTGTGCTGGTGTGGCTTGTCTGATATAATCGACGGAGCGAAAATGCCCTAAAAGCTGCTTTTGACGATGATGTCCTAAACCCGGAATTTCATCTAAACGCGATCGCTTGAAATTATCACTACGCTGCTGACGATGGAAACTCACAGCAAATCGATGGGCTTCATCTCTTAACCTGCGTAATAACTGCACTCCTGGTTGTTCTGCGTCAGTTTCTAAAGGTTGGGTTTCTCCCGGTAAAAAAATCTCTTCTCGCTGCTTCGCTAAACTCACAACCCGCAAATCTGCTAATAAATTCATCTCCTGCAAAACACCCACCACCGCAGATAACTGACCCTTACCGCCATCAATCATAATTAAATCCGGCCAGTCAACATTTCCCACCCTGGTTAATTCTGGATCTTCGCTATACTTGCGAAACCGCCTCTGGATAACTTCCGCTAAACTAGCAAAATCATCGGAATGTCCGGTGGTGACTGTGGGATTTTTAATTTTATAGTGGCGATAGTGCTGTTTACCGGGTAAACCATCAATAAACACAACTTGGGAAGCGACAGCATTAGAACCCTGAATGTGAGAAATATCATAACCTTCGATTCTGTGGGGTAAATCGGGTAAATCCAGAATAGTGGTTAAATCTTGCAATGCTTCATGGTTGCGATTCTGGAGTTTTTGCATTCTTTGCAATTCATACTCAGCATTTCGCTCTACCATCTCGATCAATTCTGCCTTAGTTTGGCGCTGGGGAGCTAAAATTGTGACTTTTCTACCCTTGCGTTGACTCAAGACATCTGCCAATATTTCGGCATCTGGTAACTCATACTGTACTAAAATCTCTGTGGGGATTTCCACTGCATCGGCAGTTTGATAGTGTGATTCTAAAACTCGTTGTAGAATTGCTCCAGGTTCAGCCTGACTATCGGCGATAAATCCTAAACGTCCGACTAATTGCCCAGCCCGAATCTGAAATAATTGAATACAAGCCCGTTCTTTGTCTTTTGCTAGTGCTAAAGCATCCCGCGAAACTGTATCATCCGGGAGGGAAACTTTTTGGTCAGCCGTTAAGGATTTTAACCCAGATATTTGGTCACGAACCCGCGCCGCTAATTCAAAGTTTAACTCCTGGGCTGCGTTTTGCATTTGATCTGTGAGAATATCTATTAATTCCTGAGTTCTTCCTTGAAATACCATTGCGACTTTCTGCACAGTTTGGCGGTATTCTGCTGGTGAAATTAGCTGCTGACACACACCAGGACAGCGACCTATGTCATAATTCAAGCAAGGACGGTCTTTAAACAATGGTTGCGGTCGTTGGCGTAATGCAAAGATGCGTTTAGATATGTGTAATATTTCTCTTAATAAACCTGTATCTGTATATGGTCCGTAAAATTTATCCTTGGCTTTACCTAATAGGCGTTTCCTGGTGATGAACAGGCGCGGATAGTCTTCTGACCAAGTTATACAAACGTAGGGATATTTTTTATCATCTTTGAGTAAGACGTTAAAATATGGCTGATGCTGCTTAATTAAGTTGGCTTCTAGGGCTAATGCTTCGGCTTCTGTGTCAGTGACAATAAACTCAATGTCTGTCACCTGTTGAACCATTGTGGCGATGCGATGGCTTTTGTGATTGCTATCTTGGAAGTAGGAACGGACACGCGATCGCAATTTTTTTGATTTACCTATATATATAATGCGATCTGTACTATCCCGCATGAAATAAACTCCGGGTTCCGGCGGAATTTCCGCGAGACGATTTTCTAGACGTTCTGGGTCTTTAATCAGTGGTAATGTTCGAGGAGATATTGTCACAATATAACTTAGGTAATCTTACAAATTTACCTATCCTTATTTTAAGAAAAATCAACTTTTTGTGTTGATTCCCCCAATTATTTCTCAAAAAAAAAGAGCATTTAGCTCCTTTACTTTACTATTTTTTGCAAATAATCCCAGCTTTAACTAAATACTGTTTTTCAATTTGCGTTGTGCAGCAAAAATACCAGCAACACCCAGCATACCAAAAATTACTGAAGGTTCGGGGACTGTGGCCGGTACACCAACGATGATCTCTGGGTCATAAATACCATCCTGTGACATAGTACCATCAAGTGTAACTAAACCTGAAGGTACAGCTACAAAACTGAACTGTAAATCTGTTTGTCCTTCATAGGTGTATCTGTAGATTTCACTGGCTTGTATGGTATCTACTCCAGCCAATAGTGGCTGGAACTCAGGAGGTACAGTGCTAAATAATAGATCACGAGCATTAAGTACACCTGCTAGCCCAATTTTAATGGGGCTATTGAGGTCTTCTTGGGTGACATAGGCGATATTAGGATCACTGAAGCGTTTATAACCTCCATTATCGACAAAATTGTTAAATAAAGCCTGACCAATGGGTGTCCCAACTAAATTAGCAAAACCATTGGCTGATAAGGCCTGATTAAACCAAAACTGACCAAAGGATAAACCTGTATCTTTGTAAGTATCAGTCCAGTCAGTCTCAGTTAAACTACTGATAATAAGATTCCTACCATTAATTGTCCCTTCCAAGGTAGTATTTTTGGTGAAATCAAAACCTGGTGTTTCACTACTAGCAGCTAACTCTACATTACCTGTAGGATTGGCAGCACTGGCATTTTCCAGGACTTTTGCCACGTTTGCTAGTGTGCTGTCCACTATAAAGGTATTTACATTGTTGGCATCATAAACGAAATAATCGGTTGGGTTAGTGCCGCCAATAGTAATATTTGTGAGAGTAGCAGCTTGTGTTGGGCTAGTAGCGATCGCACTAACACTAACAGCCATTGCACTTCCCATGATCAATGTAGCAAAACTCTTGTTCATCAACAATTCTCCATCTGGTTTGTAGTATGGATTGTTACTGATGACCCTGATAACTCCGATGGGGCTGGACTACAGGCTGAAAGTGTTTAAAAATTCTGCTGCTTGTAGAAACAACCCTTATAGGTAGGAGCTAGATTTAGTAGCTTTTCATATACAACCAGTATAAAAAACCGCAAACTTAATTAGGTAAAGTTTCTGTAGATTGTTTGTAAAATTATTACGAGGTTTTTGTATCATTCGGGTACAAGAACTCGGCAATTCTTTGTACAGCAGTTTCTAATAAAGGTGGTTCATGGACTAAAGCAAAGCGGACATATCCTTCTCCGCATTTCCCAAAACCAGCACCGGGGGAAGCCGCGACACCTGTTTGTTTGACTAACTGAGTACAAAACTCCACAGAGTTTTTATCCCAAGGTGAGGGTAATTTAGCCCAAATGTACATTGTGCCTGGAGGGGTGGGAACTTGCCAACCGATTTCATGTAAGGCGGTGATAAAAGCATCACGCCGTTTACGGAAGGTAGCAACTGCTGCGGTGACTCCAGTTTGAGGACCAGTGAGGGCGGCGATCGCACCGTTCAAAATTCCTTTATACTGATTAAAATCCACGGCTGCTTTGACTTGGCGTAAAGCTTGAATTAATTGGGCGTTACCGATGGCGTAACCGATACGGAAGCCACCCATATTATAAGATTTGGAAAGGGTAAAAAATTCAATAGAGGTGCTTTTATCTGGGTCAGCTTGCAGCACAGAAGGAACGATATCCCCAGTTTCTCCAAATACCAAATCGACATAGGGGAAATCGTGAACTAAGGCGATATTATGCTGCTGACAAAAGGCCACGGCTTCTTGGAAAAAAGACAAAGGAGCGATCGCCGCCGTGGGATTATGAGGATAGCTCAATACCATCATTCGTGATTGAGCCAAAACATCCCCAGGAATCTCAGCAAATACTGGTAAAAAATTGTTTTCCGCCCGCAGGGGCATTGAGTATATTTGACCACTAGCCAAATAAACTCCCCCGGCGTGGGAGGGATAACCAGGATCAAGCAACAGGGCAAAATCCCCTGGGTTCAGCAGTGCTAAAGGTAAATGGGCTGTACCTTCCTGGGAACCAATCAGGGGTAAGACTTCAGTTTCTGGGTCTACTGCGATGCCAAATTTCTGTTTATACCAGCTAGCTGCGGCTTGGCGAAATCCCTGAGTACCATGAAACAGTAAGTAACCGTGGGTACTAGGATCATGGAGAGATTCCGCCATTGCTGCAATGACGTGGGGTTGGGCTGGTAAATCTGAAGACCCCAAAGACAGATCAATTAACTGTCGTCCTGCTGATAAAGCCTCAGCCTTAGCCTTGTCCATATCAGCAAAGACATTGGATTGTAGGGGTTGTAAACGTTTCGCAAACTGCATATTAGTTATTAGCTCTTCGGCTAGGCTTCCTGAGTAATTCCTCAGCTACTATTGACTAATTACTACTTAAGTGTGTATCTAAGAAGCTGAGTAATTTTTCTTTGCCAATCACACCTTCTGCGGATGCTAATACTTGGTCTCCTTGAACAAGTCTCAGGGCTGGTACTCCTTCTACTTGATACTGTTTCACCGTCATGGGGTTGGGATCGACTTCTATTTTCACAACTTTCAGGCGATCGCCATATTTGGTAGCCGCTAGGTTAATGAATGGCGACATCAACTGACAAGGGCCACACCAGGAAGCCCAAAAGTACAGCAACACAGGCTGTTCGGCTTTTAATACTTCGGTTTCAAATTCACTATCAGTTATAGTGATTACACCCTTACTCATTGCGGTCTCCATTAGCTGGCATTAATCAAAGTTCACACACAGAATACTTTACCCTAAAAAGGCTGACTGCTGTTAGCGTACCAAGGCATAGAGCTTAATTAACCTCGACAAAATGTAAAATCCCACACCTGTTGGTTGTGGGACACACTCAGTAACAAACCAGATTTTGCGCCGATTACTGCCTAAAATTACAGTTGATCTAATTCCTTGCGTAGGGCTTCTAGCTCAGAATCAACTGGTTCAGGAGATGTATTCGGTGTGGTGGTGTTGGTTTCTGGTTGTGGAGGTAGGGCTGCTTGGGGTTCGGGCGCAGGGGATAGCATTCCTGCCTTTAACGCTGCTAATTCGTCATCAACATCGCTACTTTCTAACTGAGCGAATTGGGTTTCTAAGTCTGCACCAGCCAACTCTGCACCAGCTTGGGCGCGGGCTTCTTGCATCATGACTTTTTCTTCCATGCGCTCAAATGCGGACATAGCGCTGCTGCTATTCAATCCCCTCACCATACCTTCCAATTGCTCTTGGGCTTTGGCGGAGGTAATCCGAGCTTTAAGCATTTCTTTTTTGGTCTTGGCTTCGGAAATCTTGCTTTCTAGCTGGATTAAGTTGCGCTTAAGGGTTTCAGTTTGAGTACTTTGTTGGTCAAGGCTGGTTTTCAGCGCCATTCCAGTATCACTAAAACTTTTTTTGCGTTCTAGGGCTTGTCTGGCTAGGCTCTCATCGCCCTTTTGTAATGCTAGTTGGGCGTTACGTTGCCATTTGTTGATTTCATTTTGGGCATCATTATACTGTTTCTCCGTGCGTTTTTGAGCGGCGATCGCCTGAGCCACACCCTGACGCAACTGCACCAAGTCTTCCTGCATTTCCAGGATGGCTTGCTCTAGCATTTTTTCCGGATCTTCAGCCTTATTAACCAAGTCGTTGAGGTTAGAACTGACTACTCGTCTAATTCGATCAAATAATCCCATAATTACGGTTTTCCTTCTAGAGTTTACGGGCTTTGTGAGAAAGTGCGCTTTTTTATTATTTAAAAGGTTCCTATTCCAATTTAATCTTTCTGGTTGGCTTCGGTACTGGCCGACACCTATTATTTTTTACGATATATCCTAACTTTGTTGATTGCCCAACTTTTAAGAGTCTGAAGATTTAGGTAACTTTTGTGGTGTACCATTTTCACCTGCTTCTAGGATCTGTCCTCTCATGGCTGCTAGTTCGCTATCAATGTCACCACTGGCTTCTAGGGAGTCAAATTGTTTTTGCAAGTCATCAGTACCCAGTTCGGCGATCGCTTCTGATTGGGCTTCGATTTGCAAAACTTTATCTTCCATGCGCTCAAAGGCATTCAGACTGCTGGTGGCGGAACTAGAATCTAGCATATCCTGGAGTCGGACAGAAGCCTCAGCTGAACGGGCGCGGGCTATATACATATCTTTTTTACTTCTGGCCTCGCTAATTTTTAACTCTAGCGATCGCATATCCTTTTTCAATCTAGAAACTACATCATTTTGCTGTTCTATTTGACTAAATAGGGTTTTGGAAGTTTCTTGATAAGCTTTGCGTTTTGTTAAAGCCTCCCGTGCTAAAACTTCATTCCCTTGTTGTAATGCTAATTGAGCGCGGCGATACCATTCCTCTGAAGTTGATTTTGCGGCTTCTGCTTGGCGTTCTGTACGTTTTTGAGTAGCGATCGCCTGTGCTACCCCTTGTCGCAACCGCACCAAGTTTTCCTGCATTTCCAATACAGCGTCTTGCAGAATTTTTTCGGGATCTTCGGCATTATTGAGAAAACTATTGATGTTAGCGCGAATTATCCGCAGGATACGCTTGATAAATTCCATATCGGCTCTCCATTGATGTTTGTCCACAGCGCCCACGCGCCGGACTAGGGACCCAGTAACCAGTACCCTATCCTTTCATCTATCCTAGACTTTCACAACTCAAGGCTGCTGAATCCTGGCTTTCAGACCCTGGGAATTTAGCTCTTTGACTCTTGCTTCTGCTGCTTCTGGGGTCTTGACCGCAGCCAAATAAATCAAAGTTTCTCCCGGTGATAAATAAGCATCAGGAACGATTTTTTGGGCATCAGAGAGCGCGCGATCGCCTCGATTATCCATAACTACATAATAAAAGCCATCTGCTGACGGTAAGATTTCCCCATTTGTATTGACTGGATTTCTACCTTCCTCCACCATACTTTCTGCTGTAGAACTTGGGGCTACATCTACGGGTACTGGCTGCAACTGTGGTAACAACTGCACAGGTGGTTGAGTAATGACAGGACTGGGTGTTGGTTGGGACTTGGGTTGTAAACCAACTATATCACTGGGGTTTCTCACCTCTGGAAATTCTTTTGCTGCCAGATTAGGATACTTAGCTATTGGTGTAAGTTTTGTTTCCGTCTCACTAGGAGTATCATCTATAGCTGTGGGGGATGATTCCCTAGAAAACAATCTTCCTACATTAAACTGAGACCACCCTTCAGCATTAGGATTGAACACTACATAACCCAGAGTCAGACTAGCTACTAATAACAGCAACATCGAGCCAAGACCCAAAGGGGATAGCAAACTATCATAGGAATTACTCGGCTGCGGTGTAGACTCCTCTTCATCTGTCAAACTCCGTAACAAGGCTTCACTAGATTCCAAGTAGTCATCTGGTGCTAAGGTATCCTCACTGGGAGTCAAGTTTTCCTCATCCCGAATTGCAGGTACAATACTGCTGGTAAAATTTGTTGCAGACTGGGGAATTTCTGTGTGGACAGACTCAGAAGCTAAGTTTAAATCTTCTACCGTCTCCTGAGTAGGTGCTGGGTTGTCTTTGGGAGTCTCATTAAATATAAATCCCGCCTGAGTCTGTGTATTAGTTGTATTTTCCACCTCTGTAGGTTTATGCTCAGGCAAATCTACGGTTTGACTACCGACGTAATTTTCCATAAGGGATTGATTCTGAATCTTGACTCCCAGGCGTGTGCGTCGATATCGGGCTAACTCTTGATCTATAGGTAATTCTAAGCTAGCTAGCGCCGCCGCTAATCCTGGTTTCAACCCAGACTTAGATGATTTTGTGGTGGAATTTACTAAACTATTTTGATTCATGACTATGGGTCAAACCTAGACTATGGGATGAACTTGAGATACATTAAGCGCAATCTTAGCGAAAATTATTTTATAAACATAGAACTTATGCAGAAATCAGCAAAAACATTACCGCTTTTTCTGACCAAATGCTAGGAAATTCCAGGGTTTTCCCTGGGACGTAAGTTCTCAAACAGACAAAAAATATCTTGGCTCACAAATGTCGTTACAATCAGTTAATAATATTTTAGGCATTCTCCAACAACAGGCTCAATGGCAACAACACCCATTTCAGAGCTTACTCCAGTTATGGCCGGATGTTGTGGGAAAGGTAGCTGCTAGCCATACGCGACCATTATCCATCCAGCGTCAGGTTTTGCAGGTAGCTACTTCTAGCGCTGCTTGGGCGCAGAACATGACATTTACACGCACAACACTATTGTTAAAGCTAAATCAACAGCTATCTGAGCCTTTGGTAGATATTCGCTTTTCTACTAAAAATTGGCAAGCTCTTCCAGATTATTTGCAACAAAAAACCCTCATCCCCCAGGAACATCCCAGTTATCTCGGTGATGTCCGTATTTCCTCGCACCAGGTTAAATCTAGTATTGAAAGCCCTAATACTGCTTTTACAAATTGGGCTAAAACAATGCAAATGCGATCGCATGGTTTGCCCCTTTGTCCTCAATGTCAATCTCCCACCCCACCCGGTGAAATCCAGCGTTGGGAAGTTTGTTGTGTTTGTGCTGCCAAAGATTTTTAGTATACATAGCAACCTCTGAAACCATACGCAGCAACGTCTCTGAGCGCACTTTCTTTGTCAAAATAATCCATCTACACAGGGAAATTTCACCCCCAGATTCATAAATTTAGCATCCTGCCTAAATGCAAACTTTAACCATTACCCTTGATCCCTAGCAAGTTTTTGTTAAAAAATCCCATGTAGCTACTACTGTGATCATTTATATATATAACAAGAATATAAAGACATCATAAAGTTTAATTATCATTGGGGATCGCTGAAACCTATGTAAAATAATGACTTTTTGGTTAAATTACCTCTTAAGGTATAGGAGCAAAATATAAGTATGTAAATCAGCCATTAAATGTATTTAAAGATGTAACCAAATGAAACCCATTAAATTCTTGACATCTGCCTGTAAATATTGTCGTCATTACCAGCCGGAAGGTCGTCGGGGCGGAATGTGTCAGCAGTTAGGAAGTCCAGTCCAAGCAGGTTGGAAAGCTTGTTCTTTGGCGCTTCCACCTTTTGTATCTTCTTGGGAAACATTGGAAGACGCTTGGGATTTACCAGATGCAGCAAGAGTTTTATGTTCTTCGGGAAAAGTCAGTGTAGATTCAGATAATACTTTGATGGTCTCTGTACAATAAATCCCTAACTCCACCCCCCCAATTGGCTCAGAGTAAGGTAGTAAAAATTCAATTGCTAGAAAATAAGATCATTTTTTTTAATCGTAAATTTTAACTCTCAAAAAATTGCACCTGGTTCTCAGGTGCAATTCTGATAATTTTAAGGTAACCAAGGAAAGGTGCGAAAATTCGGGGGACGTTTTTCTAGAAAGGCTTCTTTGCCCTCGGAACCTTCTTCTGTCATGTAATACAGTAGAGTTGCATTCCCGGCCAATTCTTGTAAACCGGCTTGTCCGTCACAATCAGCATTAAATGCTGCTTTCAAACACCTAATTGCAATGGGACTTTTTTCTAAAATTTCCTGCGCCCATTGAATACCCTCTGCTTCTAATTTTTCTACTGGCACAATACAATTGACTAAACCCATATCTAAGGCCTCTTGGGCATTATATTGGCGACAGAGAAACCAAATTTCCCTCGCTTTTTTTTGTCCCACAACACGGGCGAGATAACTTGCACCAAAACCACCATCAAAACTCCCTACTTTCGGGCCAGTCTGTGCAAAAATCGCATTTTCGGCAGCAATGGTAAGGTCACAAATCAGATGTAAAACGTGTCCACCACCCACCGCATAACCAGCCACTAAAGCAATTACCACTTTTGGCATGGAACGAATCAGGCGCTGTAAATCCAACACGTTTAAACGAGGAATACCAGCATCGTCAACATAACCCGCCTGTCCCCGGACACTTTGGTCTCCACCAGAACAGAAAGCGTATTTTCCATCAGTATGGGGACCAGCCCCAGTAAATAGAACTACGCCAATACTAGTATCTTCACGGGCATCACAGAACGCATCGTACAATTCAAATACAGTTTTAGGACGGAATGCATTGCGTTTATGGGGACGGTTAATGGTGATTTTGGCAATGCCGTCGGTTTTATGATATAAGATATCTTCGTAGTTTTTGGCAGTTTGCCAGTGGATTTGGGTCATGAATAATTGCGCTGTTGTGCTTGAGAATTGTATCGCGGCTAGAGGGCAATGGGGAAGTTTTCAGCAGTGTTCTACGCAGAGAGAGATGGCAGAATTAAGTTATGATATTTTGAGCTAGTTTATGTAAGTTTTATTTTCTCCAGTGATCAATCCCAGATGCTTGAGTGTCTCGGTGAAGATATAAACCCAAAATTGATTAATATTTTTATAGGTAATTGGTAATAGATTCAGACATAACCATTAGATAATTATTAATTACGTTTAGAGAAGTGGGGTTTTTACCCTACCAAATGTCAAATTTACTCTCAATATCTTATGGATTGCATTCATTTAACCAATATTCGCTGCTATGGCTACACGGGGTATCTACCAGAAGAACAGGTATTAGGACAATGGTTTGAGGTGGATGTGAAGTTATGGTTAGATATCTCCGCAGCTACTAAGAGTGACGCAATTGAAGATACTCTAGATTATCGCAGCGTGATTAGCTCAATACAAAATCTGGTGAAAACAGCTAAGTTTTCTTTGATCGAAAGGTTAGTAGGTGCGATCGCTGATTCTATCTTAGAACAGTGCGATCGCGTCACACAAGTTCAAGTAATTGTTAGTAAACCCGCCGCACCTATACCAGACTTTGGCGGCAGAATTAGTATTGAAATTACTAGAACTAAGTCTAACCTCTAAAATTCTAGTCTGCTTTTTGCAATTAACAAGCTTTATCACCCAAAAGACAAAGCATAACGCTGTAATGCCAAGCTGTTGATCATATTGAAACTCACAAACAGCTTGGCCTATATGATCATTGACAAAATTATACTTTTCTGATGATTGAATCTAAAAAAGTTAAATTTCTCAGATTTTTTCCCTAAAACTTATTAATTAAATACGACTATAATTGTAAAAATTCCTGCAATTTCTTTTGTATATCTTCTTGTTGAATATAAACCTCTGCCGCCTCAATTAAATTATTGATGTTTTCTGGAGTAGCATCATCGATATCATCACTTAAGCGTTTACCTGTTAAATCCCTATCAAGCTTGAATTGCAAACGGAGAACCCGATCTTTCATAATTCTATTAGTAATGTACTCATGAATATTAGAAGAGGCATCCAATAATACACTAATTAATGGTTGCGCCCATTGTAATAGACCCCAAGCTTCTGCTTTTTCAAATGGTATAATCCTGGTCAGATTACCAGTACCAATTGAAAGCACACTAATGTCTTGCAAGTTATGGCCTAATCTTAGGGCTTCAGCAACTGCACAGCTAGAAGGGTTATTAGAAGCGACACTACCATCAATAGCAGAGTAGATAGTTTGAATTGAGTAGCTAGAAGTATGATCAGGAATAGTTTCCCAAGGAGTATCTATCAAGGCACATCTTTTTGCTCCTTCATACTTTTTGATTTTGCGTGTTTGTCCTTCACCAGTACCATCAATGATTCTAATCTTGTTATTATTATAGATATTATTCATTGCGGATACTTGATCACATAATACTATGTCATTTTTACTTCCACTATTAACTTTACCATTAATTATTCTCTCTATTTTATGGGCGGGAAAGAACGTTGGAGCCGAAGAAGAAGAAATGCAGACTTGCCACAAAGGAATATTGCCATAATCTGCATCTTCACGCCAGCTTTTAAATACTATTGGTTGTCTAGTAATGGTATCGTAAGCAACAATTAATAGTAATGGGTCTGTAATATCTAATAGTTGTGTATTTCCTAAAATCTCTTTGAGGACTGTAGCAAAATTATTATCTGTAAACTTGGGTGCAGATACACCATACTTGAATAGTAAAGGAAATCGCTTCCATGAAAAACGACTTTTGTAGGGAAATATCAGGGAGCCTGTTCGTTTATATATCTCAAGAATTTCTTGGCCACTAAGTCCTATGGCGACCCCGGCTGCTAAAATCGAACCGGTGGAAGTTCCAGCAATTAGATCAAAGTACTTATTCAATGGTTGATTAATTTGCTTCTCGATAGCAGCCAGCATGGTTGCGGAAACCACTCCGCGTATACCCCCACCATCTAAACTTAAAATCCGAAAAGACATATTTAACTAAACTCCGTATTAGATGATAATTCATCAGTAATAACTTTGAATATTGATTATTGTCAAGCTAGAGACTAAATTTGGGCTAAAGTGCCATCTTCACTTCAGTGTTTTATAGATTTATTGCCTATAGTTGCTGAATAGGAATCTCGATCAAAAATTCTGTCCCCTTTCCAGGTTCCGAAACACACCCGATTTTTCCTCTATGCTGATCTACTATAATTTGGTAACTAATAGATAATCCTAAACCAGTTCCTTTCCCCACAGCTTTGGTTGTAAAAAATGGTTCAAATAATCTTTGTTTAACTTTTGAATTTATGCCTGGACCATTATCTTTAATACTGATAATTACGCTATGTTGATTTTTAACTGATGTATGAATCATAATTACACTAGACTGGTGTTCAATTCCTTGATCATCATTTATTTTTTCTATATTGATAGCCTCGATAGCATTGTTGATAATATTCATAAATACCTGATTTAATCCTCTGGGATAGCATTCAACTAGAGGTAAGTTGCCATAATCTTTAATAATTTTAATTTTCTGCTGCTGATGGTGAGTTTCAAGACCAGTCTGCAAAAGTAACAGGGTACTGTCAATACCTTCATGAATATTAACAAACTTCATTTCTGCTTCATCAACACGAGAAAAGTTACGCAAATTTAAGACAATCTCACTGATACGCTCAGAACCAACTGTCATTGAAGAGAATATTTTCGGTAAATCATCAATTATAAAATCTAAATCGATCTCCTCAATCAAATTACTTATTTCTGGAGAAGAATTAGGATATTTTTCCTGATATTGATTAATCAAGTTTAGTAACTTGTGAGTATATTCTTTGACGTAGTTTAAGTTACCATGAATAAAACTAATTGGGTTATTAATCTCATGAGCAATACCAGCCACTAAATGATTTAGTGAGGACATTTTTTCAGTATGAATCAATTGTACTTGAGTCTGGCGCAGTTTTCGTAATATTTCTTTTAGTTGAATATTTTTTTGTTTTAATCTTTTTGTTCTCAGATCCACTTGCATTTCTAATATAGAATTAGTTTCTTCTAAAGCCGCTTGAGCATTTTTTTTAGCTTTTAAATATTCTTTTAATAAACTTAGGACTAAATACCATGCGGGGATAAGTATTATTAAGCTGAGAATAGAACCTAAAATAGCCCAAATCATTGTTTGGCGATACTCAGTTAACTTCTGCTGTAAACCCAGTGAAATGTTGCGGTTTCTTTGAGCTACACCATCGGCGTAAATCTGTTTATTAATGTTATACTCAGTGCTGGATAATAATAATTGTGCTGTCTCTTTTTGATTATTTCTTACTAAATCAAAAGATTGATATTCCATTTCTACTAACTTCTGATTTGCGATATCAACTTTTCGAGAATTATCATTTTGATAGGTTGCAGGAGCGAGGTTAATAGATTTTTTAATTGCTGTATCTAGTTGAGGTTCAAATTGACGATATCGGTTTTCCCAAAAAATATTTCCTGTAGCTGCATTCATCCGGGCTGACATAGTTAGTACTTCGTCAAGATAAATGATTTCATCACTTATTTTTTGAAGCTTGAATTCTTGTTTACTAATATTATTGAAGTTATAATATGCTTGATAGTTGAGCCAAACTTGAGGGATAAATAATAGTAAGGTTAGCAATACTGTTAAACTCACTAGCTGAGAGGGACTAGATTTCAGTTTATAAAATAAATTCATTTTTCTGCTTTTACATAATATATTTAAATAGAGAAATCCTACATCAATTGTTAAATTTGTCAGTATTATAATCCCGATATCTGCAAAATTCCAGGATTATGGTTGTTAAAAAATGATGGCGGAATGCTAATTAAGTAATTTTATCAGTAAAGTAAAAACTATTGCTACCAAAAAGTGTAGCATTCTGAATCAAGAGCAAATATCTTAGAGGTAAACATCTATTTTTTGCTTAATTATTTTAAATCGGAGGGTAGGATAGTTAAGCAAATTGTGATAATAGTTATTTTTGAGGTTGGGTTAAACCAAGTCAAACCCAACGTAAATGTTAATTTTTAGGAACTTCTAAAATTTGTAATCTCTAGCAAGCCAATAATGCCAATCAGCGATCGCGTCTTCAGTTTCCTTATCAGTATTAATTGCTACTAAATCTGATAACTTAGCTGTAAAAACGTCTTCATCCTGGCCATGAGGATAAACTACTTCCACATACATATCTTTTAAACATTCATCGTCTGGTGCCATTCCTAGCACCTCAACTTTTTTCTCCTCGACTGCGGATGTTTTGCGTGATTTCTGCCTCAAATTAGCCATAAAAGGCACATTCAGGTTATCGTCAAGGTAGTAGTACCAACCCATTGCTCTGTCTTCTTTGTCTTCAGCATCGGCAATTATTTCTGTTTTAATGCGATGCTCTCGATTTTCGTCACGTTCAACATTAGGCATAAGATCAAAGCTTATGTATGATGCACCTTGATATGGTATAGCCTTTTAGCGATCGCGTCCAGCACTACGGCAAAGCAGATCGCCTGTCAATTTTTGATCTGCTGTTTTACCCAATCACGGAAAGAGCGAATCATCGGTATTTCCCCAATTTTCAAACTTTCCTGCAAAAATCGAGGAATTTGCGTTGTTAAAGGCAGATGAGCAAAAGTCAGCGAAACATCACAAGGAATATATACACCCTCTCGCAACTGGTAAATCTGCATTACAGGTTCGTCATAACGCCAAACCTCTGGTACTCCCAAAGCCAGATATATCGGAAGTCGGTCAATAGAAGCACTGGTATAGTCCACCTCAATTACTAAATCAGGAGGAGGATCTTGGCTTAAATCGAGATTCTGCTTACTTCGCATCACAGGTTCATTCTGGATATAAAAACTCGAATCTGGTTCCACACCCCTCTGTAAGTCTTGGCGCTTACAAGTCACAGAACCAGTACTTTTCAGCTTCAGATTGAGTTCCTCTGCCAAAGCAAAAACCAAGTGTTCAAGCAGTCTATTATTATACTCATAGGGCATTAAAGGAGTCATAATTTCCAGTGTTCCGTGGTCATAAACCAGGCGCGTTGCCCGATTATCGCCCATTTCTGCGAGGATAGTTTCAAAGGTATCCCAACTGATGTTGGGAAGAATGGCGCGTTGGGAATGAGTGGGTGCAGTGATCACCATAGGACTTATTCTCCGGTTTTCTAGCAAGATATCAAAGGAGTGAGCAGGCGATATGCTTTGCAGCAGCACTTGGCGATCGCGTCTTGCTGAACCTACTCTTAGTGAAGATAATTACATATACTACTTGACGACGTTAGAGAGCCAAGCTATAGTAACAGATATAGATACAAATAAATACAATTGCCCTACTTGTCAAAAAATACTTGACAGGTATTTCTCCATGCCTTATAAATTATTATAAGAGTCAAAAACCTCTCATTTCCATGCGAAAGAGAGGCTTACTTAAAAAATAACTAAATCTATGATCCCATTTTTTTCATCAAATGGCAACCGTAACACCATGCCTAATTCAAGTAATTCAGGACTGTCGGTTAACTTAATGTTGTCACAAAGTGCTATAAGTGCTATGGCTGCCTTGGTTGGCTCATCTTTCTTGGTTGTGGTTGTCGTTGCAACCCCTAATATCCAAATCCAAAAGGTCAATCAGAACTGTACCGTGGGACAACCAATCACCACATCAGTATCTAAGCCTATGCCGTTAACTCGCAAAGACTAAAACAAATTACCCTCAAGCTAAAAAGCCTGGGGGTAAACAAAGCCTAATTATCTAGGCTAAAACCCATATCTATTAATTTTCTCTTTCAATATAAAAGACTCCAAACACGTTTATAAAACTCAATCTTCCTCTCTGCGCCTCTGCGTCTCTGCGTGAAACTCTGATCTTAAATTATCTTTTCGACTCCTTTAAAACATGAGTATTATTGTCTTCGGCAGCATCAATATCGACCTAGTAGCGACCACATCCAGATTACCAATTGCAGGAGAAACAATATTAGGAGAAGACTTCTTCAAAATACCAGGAGGCAAAGGAGCAAATCAAGCCGTAGCATTAGCGAGATTAGAAATTCCTACTCATCTAGTGGGAAGGGTAGGCGCAGATAATTTTGGTGAAGAACTTGTCCAAAAATTGCAAGTTGCAGGGGTACAAACAGAAAATATTTTTATTGATGAAACGGTAAATTCTGGAGTTGCTATGATCACTGTAGATTATGCTGGTGAAAATCAAATAGTTGTAATTCCTGGTGCAAATGGACGTATTAATCAAGAAGATATACAGCGATTATCTCAATTATTACCAACAGCTACAGCACTACTTTTACAATTAGAAATTCCCCTTGATGCCGTAATAGCAGCAGCTACCGCAGCGAAAGATGCAAATATTAAAGTAATTTTAGATCCCGCACCCGCACAAGAAAGTTTACCCAAGGAACTTTACCCACTAGTCGATATTATTACACCAAATGAAGTCGAAGCAGGACAATTGACGGGGTTTCCTGTAGATAATCAGGAATCGGCAATTAAAGCAGCTAAAGTTTTATTAGAAAGGGGTGTGAAATGTGCGATCGTCAAACTAGGTGCAAAAGGTGCTATCTGTGCCACTGCTGAGGAAACATTGTTTGTCCCAGCTTTCCCCGTTTATGCTGTTGACACGGTTGCTGCTGGCGATGCTTTCAATGGTGGTTTAGCAGCTGCACTTTATAGAGGACTTTCTTTACATCAAGCAGTTATTTGGGGTTCAGCCGCAGGTGCTTTAGCAGCCACAAAAATGGGCGCACAAACTTCGTTACCGGATAAGTTAACTTTTGATTCTTTTTTACAGGAAAGGGCAGTCGGGAGATGAATAAATTCGTAATTCGTAATTCGTAATTCTGGCTAAGGGCTAAAAACGGGCTAGATAATTAGGACAGACAAAACTAGAATAACTAATGATTACTTTCCAATATCTTCATTCCATAATTCGGGATTAGTTTCAATAAATTCACTCATCATTTGTTCACACTCATCAAGGTTGAGATCAATTACTTCTACGCCGTGGGATACCATAAATTCTTTAGCACCGGGAAAGGTTCTCGATTCTCCGGCGATGACTTTTTTAATGCCAAATTGCACCACTGCGCCAGCGCACAGATAGCACGGCATTAAGGTAGAGTAAAGTGTCGTACCTCTATAACTGCCAACTCTCCCAGCATTACGGAGACAATCTATTTCGGCGTGGGTAACGGGATCATTATTTTGTACACGTTTATTGTGTCCTTTACCAATAATTTTGCCATCTTTAACGAGAATAGAACCGATGGGAATGCCACCTTCTTTTCTACCTTGTTTTGCTTGTGCGATCGCAACTTCCATAAATTCATCCATTTATTAATTCTCCGATATGTCTCAACAACTGGTGTTAATGGATTATTTAACAACTATACTTTTTACACTTGTATACAGTCGTCGATTTCTATATTAGAAAATATTAGTAGAGACGCTACACACAACGCCTCTACATTTTTTGTGGGAGATGAACAATGACTAATCACTAAATGGCGGTAATTCTTTGAGAATTGTAAAACGAATGTGATTGAGTGCTAAATCTCCGATGGGGATATCCTCTTTAGTCAGTCTTACACCTTCACTGCTTAAAGTTTCAAAGGGTATACCTTTGCCAATCTCAATGTGATACCAGGATAAACCCATAAAAAAGCGTGTGGGGTAGGGGCCATTGTTCCCCAAGTCATCAGGATTAGATTCCATTGGTAACCAACCGAAACCGGGGATGTAGAATTCTAACCACACATGGTTAAAGTCTGGTTGTAATGGTACTCCTTGGTGTTCGCTATGGGGAGGACATTTATATCTGCCTACGGTGCGGCAGGGAATGCCATTTAAACGGCATAGGGCTAGTAAAACACCGACATACTCGCCGCAGGAACCAACACCCCGTTCTAGGACTAAATCTGGGGTGTCAATATAGGGTTTAATGCCGTAGGAGAGTTCATCGTAAACGTAGTTGCGGATATTGTACATTTTCCGCAGCAGATTGGTTTCTGAACCAATGGCTTCACTGGCGGCTTGACGAACAATGGGAGTATCCATTGCTAAATTGTCGTTATCTATGAGGTAACGGGTTTCAAATTCTGCTGATATGTCGGGAGTATTTTCGACATCTTTAGGGGTGATGTGATATTTAATTCCGCGCACTTCTAACAGTGCTTTCCAGCCAAATATGTGTCTTTCGCCTGGTGTGAGGGCATCAAATTTAAATACTGCGACACGTTGTCCATCAATAATTTCTTCTGTAAAGGGCATCCCAATGGGTTCAACGTGTTTCAATTTTTGCCGTTCGGTTTCGGAGGGTAGGGCAATGCGCCATTCTACTTCTGGTAAGTACACCTCTTCTAGGGGTGAAATTTCCTCGGCGTAGGACATTTCAATGAGATAGCCATTGGAAAGGGCGTATTGTTGATCGGGTTCGTGATGGTAGTGTAGAGGGTGGATAAATGTGCGATCGCGGTATGTGAGTTCATGACAGGGATCAGCATTGGGATTATCCCGAATATAAGGCTCTTCTGAGGCGTAAGCGATAAATACGGTGTCTTTGCCTGTCTCTTCGTTTGTGTGGATAGCGATGCCGGTGGGAGATTCAAAGGGTGTTAAGACGCTGAATTGAAGTTCTCCCGTAGCTCTATCGATCGCATAAACTGTTTGTTCTGTGCGATCGCAAACCCAAAGAGTATCTTGATTAACTGCTAAATTTGCTACCCCTACACCAGGGGCATAAAATCTGGTAATTTCTTTGCGGGTATTCCGATCATAAATCAAAATACAGCCCAGCTTTTGGCAACTGACATACACTGCTGATTCCCACACAGCTACGCCATCAGCAGCATAAGGCAAAGTGACAAAATGCTCTAGACCCCAAGAAGAAATTTTAGATACATAAACACTATTTTCTCGCGTGACCCATAGGGAATCTGACCACACTGCTAGACCTGCAACATCCTGAAATTCCCTGATTTGGTGGGGGTTGAGAATTTTGCTGTTGTCAGAATTAGGATCAATTTCCAGTAAATGCCCTTTCAGATTATCAATGGCAAGCAGTCTATCTTTAATGAAAGCAATGCCACAAAGAGCGGCTGCTGTTAACGGTCTAATTGTTCTTTGACCAAACATGGGGCTAGCAATTAAACTAGGAAGTGCAAAACTCATATTAAGCATAATTATTCAACCATTTAGCACACCCAGAAGTAATTTTGGCAGATTCGTGATTATCCAAATGGTTGCTTTTAGAGTTAATTCTATTTAGACAAAAGTGTCTAATATTCCTTGTGTTCCCGTAAAAATACATAGGCTGTTAGCCAGAAAAATTAGTAAACTGCACCAAGTCACATCTACATTAATATTCACAGAGTTTGGTGAAAATTTTGAATATCACCTTAGTTGATGCTAGAAAAGTCATCCCTAAATTATGATCGAATTTTGTACCCATTTTCTGTGACATACACAATGTCTGCTAATTCTTTACCTGTTCGTGGAGTGTCTCCCTCAGGAGAAGGTATTCCCGTTTGGCATAGTTTGGAAGTTAACCAAGCCTTAAACCTGCTTAATAGTAACGCAGATAGTGGCTTAACACCCGAAGAAGTGCAACAACGTTGGCAAAAATACGGTGATAACGAACTCACAGAAAATTCTGGTCGTGGTTCTTGGGAAATTTTGCTAGATCAGTTCAAAAATATTATGTTATTGATGCTGATTGCCGTAGCTTTAATTTCTGGATTTTTAGACTTCCTGGCTTGGCAAGCTGGAGAATTAAAGCCTGGCGAGGTGCCATTCAAGGATACGATCGCAATTATGGCAATTGTAGTTCTCAATGGCATACTTGGCTATGTTCAAGAAACTCGCGCCGAAAAAGCTTTAGCAGCTTTGAAAAAAATGACTTCTCCTTTAGTGCGAGTCCTGCGGAGCGGGAAATTAATGGAGATAGCCGCCAAGGAACTAGTACCAGGAGATGTGATGCTGCTGGAAGCGGGGATGCAGATAGCGGCTGATGGGCGCTTAATTGAAGAGTCTAATTTACAAGTGCGGGAATCAGCACTCACAGGTGAAGCTGGGGCGGTGAGTAAGCAAGCTAATTTAATCTTACCGGAAGAAACCTCATTGGGCGATCGCCTAAATTTAGTCTTTCAAGCAACGGAAGTCGTCCAAGGACGCGCCAAAATCCTAGTTACTAACACGGGGATGTCAACAGAAATTGGTAAAATTGCCACCATGTTGCAATCCGTGGAGAATGAGCCGACACCTTTGCAGCTACGGATGACTCATCTGGGTAATATCCTAGTGATAGGTTCCTTGCTTCTCGTGTCTATAGTCGTCGTCGGCGGTGTCATTCAAGCCAGAGGTTTTAGCAATCTGCGACAACTTTTAGAAGTTTCCTTGAGTATGGCGGTGGCTGTAGTTCCAGAGGGTCTACCAGCAGTAATCACCGTTACCTTAGCACTGGGAACTCAGCGCATGGTACGCCACAACGCCTTGATTCGCAAACTCCCAGCCGTAGAAACTTTAGGTTCTGTCACTACGATATGTTCCGATAAAACTGGCACATTGACCCAAAATAAAATGGTCGTGCAGTCAGTTTATACCAATAACCATGTTTTTCGAGTGACCGGAGAAGGTTACACACCCACAGGTGATTTTTTGTTAGATGGTCAAACCATCCTTGTAGAAGATTATCCCGAAATCTCCGCTTTACTCCTTGCATCTGCTATTTGTAATGATGCGGTGCTGCAAAAAGAACAAGGAGAATGGGCAATTTTAGGAGACCCCACAGAAGGCGCTTTGGTGACATTGGCGGGGAAAGCTGGAATCGAACAAGACCAGTGGAATAGCAAATTACCCCGCATCAGCGAGTTTCCCTTTGACTCCGAACGCAAGCGGATGAGTGTAATTTGTCAGGTGGAGGAAGTCGCCACAGGTGAAGCATCTTTAACGGCGGTTGACCCGTTAATTACTAGTTTGATTGAATCCGAACCTTATTTAATGTTTACCAAAGGTTCGCCGGAATTGACTTTAGCCAGTTGTACTCAGATTTATTTAGATCATAAATCAGCCCCATTCACCGACGCACAACGCCAGCAAATTTTGGCAGCAAATGACCAAATGGCAAGTCTGGGGTTACGAGTGCTAGGTTTGGCTTATAGACCAATGTTAGAAATGCCTGAAGCAGGGGCAGATGAGAAATATGAGGTAAATTTGGTTTGGTTGGGCTTGGTAGGGATGCTAGATGCCCCACGTCCAGAGGTCAGGGCAGCAGTGCAAGAGTCTCGTAATGCTGGAATACGCCCAATTATGATTACAGGAGACCACCAGCTAACTGCAAGGGCGATCGCCATTGATTTGGGAATAGCCCAAGAAGGTGATAGAGTCCTCACAGGGCAACAATTGCAGCAGATGACTGACCAGGAGTTAGAGCAACAAGTTGACCTAGTAAGTATCTACGCCAGAGTTTCCCCAGAACACAAACTGCGGATTGTCCAAGCCTTACAACGTCGGGGGAGAATTGTCGCCATGACTGGTGATGGTGTGAATGATGCGCCAGCCCTGAAACAAGCTGATATCGGTATTGCTATGGGAATTACTGGCACGGATGTGAGTAAGGAAGCCAGTGATATGGTGCTGCTGGATGACAACTTTACCACCATTGTGGCGGCGACGAAAGAAGGCAGAGTGGTTTACACTAACATTCGCCGTTTTATTAAGTACATTCTTGGTAGTAACGTGGGGGAAGTTCTCACCATTGCTTCCGCACCATTGTTAGGACTTGGAGGTGTTCCTCTGACACCATTACAAATTCTCTGGATGAACTTGGTAACAGACGGTTTACCAGCTTTGGCTTTAGCTGTGGAACCCCCGGAACCAGATGTCATGAACCGTCCGCCTTTTAGTCCCCGTGAAAGTATTTTTGCGCGTGGGTTAGGTTCCTACATCATTCGCATTGGCATCGTTTTCGCCATTATTACGATTATTTTGATGCTATGGTCGTACAATCATTGCCAGATGAGATTGGTTGAAGGACTTGACCCAGAAGGACTTGACCCGGAACGCTGGAAGACAATGGTGTTCACATCGTTATGTTTAGCACAAATGGGTCATGCGATCGCCATTCGTTCTAATAATAAATTAACTATAGAGATGAATCCTTTCTCTAATATATTTGTCTTGGGGGCTGTAGTTGTCACCACGATTTTGCAGCTGATGCTAATTTATGTCCCACCCCTCCGCGCTTTCTTTGGAACTCATTTTTTACCTCCCACAGAGTTGGCTATTTGTTTTGGTTTCAGTACTTTGATGTTTGTCTGGATTGAATTGGAAAAGCTATTTTTCCGCTTGATAGGTAAAAAGAGTGTGTGAAGTTTTTAAGGGCGGGTTTACAGGGGTTTTTGGCACGCAGAGGCGCATACTTCGACTTCGCTCAGTAAGCAGAGGCGCGGGGAGGAATGAAGAGTATAAATACATGAAAGCCGTGAATCTGTAATCTGTCGAAATTCTCAATAAACCCGTCTGTCTAGGTGTGAGGAGTTGGGGAGGGAAATTGTGACTTCCCAATTACTAATTACTATTTATCAGGACTTACGCAATGATTGCCAAAAATCTTGATTTATCGAACCGCCAAGCCGCCAAGAACGCCAAGAAAATGTAGATTATGCGTAAGTCCTATTTATGTACTTAAAAAATTTACACCTGAGACAATTTCGGAATTACCAAGACCAGAAGGTTGCTTTTACTGCGGCTAAAACGATTCTGGTGGGTAATAATGCTCAGGGAAAATCTAATTTGTTGGAAGCGGTGGAGTTGCTGGCGACATTGCGATCGCATCGGATGGGGCGCGATCGGGATTTTATTCAGGAAGGACAGGATCTAGCTCAAATTAATGCCACTCTAGAGCGAGAAAATGGAGTTAATGATCTGACTTTAACTCTCCGCCGCAATGGTCGCCGTAGTGTGGCGATTAATGGTGAGTCTGTGCGCCGACAAATGGATTTTTTGGGTGTACTCAATGCTGTGCAGTTTTCTAGCTTGGATTTAGATTTGGTACGCGGTGGCCCCGATGTTCGTCGGAATTGGTTGGATACACTGTTAATTCAACTGGAACCAATTTATGCTCACATTTTGCAGCAATACAACCAAGTATTACGCCAACGCAACGCTTTTTTAAAGCAAGTCAGAGACTCAACTGCGCCTAGTACAGACGGGGTTAATCCCCTCTCAACCCTGGCGATATGGGATGCTCAGTTAGTGACCACTGGTACAAAGGTGATTAGAAGACGCGATCGCGCTATTCAAAGACTCGCCCCCATCGCTGCTGCTTGGCACGCTAGTATTAGTGGTAGTACAGAAGCTCTGCACATCAATTATTTGCCTAGTGTACCTGTGCCAGAAACCAATCCTGAAGAGATCCAGCCAGCCTTTTTAACCAAAATTCAACAACGATCTGCTGCCGAACTTTACCGAGGTACTACCCTCGTGGGACCCCACCGCGACGAAGTAGAATTAATCATTAATCAAACACCAGCCCGTCAATATGGTTCCCAAGGACAACAACGAACTTTAGTATTAGCCCTCAAATTAGCCGAATTAGAACTCATTGAACAAGTCGTTCAAGAGCCACCCCTGCTATTATTAGATGATGTTCTTGCCGAATTAGACCCATTCCGTCAAAATCAATTACTTGATGCCATTCAAGACCGTTTTCAAACCCTGATTACAACCACTCACCTCAGTTCTTTCGATGCCCAGTGGTTAAATTCCTCGCAAATTCTTTATGTGAAGTCAGGGGAAATATCGGGAGTAGGGAGTAGGGAGTAGGGATAGGGAGTGTGGGAGGTGTGGGAGGTGTGGGAGGTGTGGGAGGTGTGGGAGGTGTGGGGAGTAGGGATTTTGATCTTGTACTGAGGTTATTCAAAACTCAAATAGAAGTCCTATATTTATGATTTTTTATTCTAATTTTTTAAATGTGTTGAGAACAAGGAAAGTTAAGGTAGCACCAATTAATCCTAATTGCCACAAACCACAACCAGCAGCCAACCCCAAACCGGCAGAAACCCAAATGGATGCGGCTGATGTGAGTCCGTGAATTTTAATGCGTTGTGATTCTTGGGAAGATTGGCGGGCAATTTCTCCAGCCCCCAGAAATCCCACGCCAGTTGCAACACCTTGAATAACCCGACTGAGTGCATCAGGATTCGTCGGCGCTAAGGCTATTTGCAGAGGTATAATTATAAACACTGCTGCGCCAAAACTGACTAGCATATGAGTTCTCAAACCTGCTGGCTTATGTTTAAATTGGCGTTCCATACCGATGATAGAACCGATTAACAAAGCCAGACATAGCCTAAATATGAGATTCAGCGAATCATCAGGTGTAAGGTAGTAGGTGTTTAACAATAGCGATAAATTCCCGGAAATCTTCGTGGTGGGTTCTCAGTAAATAATATCTGAAAATATACCAGGAAGAGAAACTCATAGTGATAAAAAGACAACTGACAACCAACAAATTGAGTGGATAAACTCTACTGGCTTGACCAAATTAAACTGCAAGACCGTTCTCATGTAGGTGAAAAAGCATTCTACTTGAGTAAAATTATCCAGCGTGGCTATCCGTTAGTACCTGGTTTTGTCCTTTCCTCCGCAGTCTTTCAAAAATTTCTCGCAAGTCTCAATAGTACCTCGGCTTTGGTAGCAGATTTACCCTATTGTTCTTTGCATTTAGATGTGGCTAATTGGCGACAACTCCAACAGGTAGCCAGTCGCTTGCGTCAGGAAATTATGACAGGGACGGTATCACCCCAGTTGGTGAATCAGATTTTGGACGCTGGGAGAGAATGGGAAAGTAGTTATTTAATTTTGCGCCCCAGTTTGGGATTATCGCCTATTAAGCCAGGGTTAGGAAATACTTCTGGGTTGTTAGATGCAGTTTTTTGTCGCTGCAATGAGGAAGCGATCGCCTTAGCATTAAAACACACCTGGAGTCAGTTATTTCGGGCGAGGAGTTTACTCTATTGGCGACGAGCGGGAGTTAATCTGCAACAAATTAATTTAGCGGTGTTAGTACAACCAGTAGAAAATGCGATCGCCAGTGGTATCCTTCATGCTGACTCGTCTCTATGGACAATACAAGCTACTCAGGGACTGGGATTAGCCCTTTCCCAAGGTGACATCTTACCGGATTTCTACTACATCCAACCAGAAACCGGAGTAGTCATCGACCGACATCTAGGAAACAAAATGTTTGCCTATGGCTTTAAAAATTTCGCCACTGTGGATTCACCCAAGCTAACCTTCACAGCAGATCATCCTGATATTGTGACTTATGTACTTCCAGAAGCCCAGCAAAAGCAGTACTGTCTATCAGAAGAATATCTGCAACAAGTAATCACTCTGGGGAATCAACTTGTGAGTGAAATAGGTAGCGACTTTACGATTAAATGGACTATCTCGGAAAAAACCCCAGACCCTCACCTTTACTTAACTCAAGTCAGTTCCCCACAATCTCCAACTGCAAATTTACACTTCATTAAAGGTCTGGGAGCATCAGGGGGAAGGGTGAAAGCCAGAGCCACTGTAATTACCGATGTGGAGAATAAACCAGAACAAATAGAAAAAGGCGTAATTTTAGTAGTTCCGAGCATTACACCAGATTGGTTACCCTTATTACAAGACGTGGGTGGTATTATCACAGAGCAGGGGGGATTAACTAGTCATGGGGCAATTTTGGCGAGGGAATTGGGTATCCCCGCCGTAGTTAATGCCGTAGATGCCACAGTTTTGATTCCCAACAGCGAGCTGCTACTAATGGATGGCCATAGAGGAGAAGTTTATCGCATCAGAGGAGAACAACCACCAGAGGCAGAGACACAGCCAAATCTCCCCCCATCTCCCCATCCTTTTAATTCTGACTTACCTATGATTTCTACTGAATTGCTAGTTAATCTGAGTCAGCCTAGATTAATCGAACAAGTGCAAAGTTTCCCTGTGGATGGAGTGGGATTGTTGCGCTCAGAATTAATGTTACTGAATATACTGGAAGGAAAACATCCCCAGAGTTGGGTTGTCAGTGGTCGTCAAGGAGAATTGTTAGAAAAATGGTCTGAGCAGATTCTCCTGTTTGCTCGTGCTTTTGCGCCGCGACCGATTTTTTATCGTTCTTTAGATTGGCGATCTCATGAGTTACCATCATCATCTGGGGAGAATTCACCTCTGGGTAATCGTGGTACATTTAGTTATGTATGCAATCCCGCAGTTTTTGAGTTAGAACTCAGGGCTTTGGCAAATGTGCAGAAAGCTGGATACAGCAATATTAATTTATTGTTGCCTTTTGTGCGGAGTGTGGCTGAGTTTACTTTTTGTCGAGACAAGGTGCAGCAAGCTGGTTTAACCCAAGTACCGCAGTTTCAACTGTGGATCATGGCGGAAGTGCCAAGTGTGCTATTTTTGCTACCAGAATATGTGAAAGCAGGTGTAGAGGGGATTTCCATTGGTACAAATGACCTCACCCAATTACTGCTAGGTGTAGACCGAGAACAAGGGCAGATTACCACAGTATTAAATGAACGTCATCCGGCCCTAATGGGTGCGATCGCCCAACTCATCCAAATGGCGAAAACTGCGGGGATACCTTGTTCAATCTGCGGTCAAGCACCAGCAATTTATCCAGAAATCATTGATCAATTAGTGCAATGGGGTATTACTTCTATTTCCGTCGAACCCGACTCAGTGAAACAGACTTATCAGGCGATCGCCCGTGCTGAACAACGTCTAATTTTAGCAGCAGCCAGAAACCAATTGAAAGATTTATAACCCATTACTATCTGTCTATTTATGGCTATAAAATCAATAATAGTCTCGGTGTAATCTTAGTTTTATATAGGTTTGAAAATTCCAAATTCGTCATTTGTGACCATAAGATATCTAGTATAATTGAACGCAGATAGACGGAGATAAAGACGGATATATTGATGTATTTTATAATTCTGTACGCTTTTACATCAAATTATTATAAGAGAGATAAAATCCTGATTGCATATAGTTTTTAGCAAACACTCTGGAGAGTAATTATGGGTTCACGTAAATTTATACTGGCAACTATTATAATTCTGATCAATTGGACAGTGGGGTTAAGTATTGGGATCTTTTTTTATTATATTAGTTATATGGGCTTTAAAGAGCTATCGCCAAGTAGTAGGATAATAGCCAACTTATCTTATGGATTCATTGCTGGCATTATTGGAGGGTTGGGAACAGGAATAGGTGTTAAATTATTTAAGTCGGTAACTACCTATCTCCAAGTATTTCTCACAATAGTTATTTGGGCAAGTGCCTTTGTTCTAGGGTTTGGGATTGCCATTAACCCTAATTATTTGATATTGGGTTTCTGTATTTCTGGGATATTAGGAGGAATTTTTATGGGATTAATGAGTCAACGCATAAAACCTACTTTAACCTACCAAGATGTTAGCATAATCGCTATATTCTGGACAATGGGAATAGGTTTGTCCGCATTAATCGTTAGTCTTAGTCCACGATTACTTTATTTAGTGGGATTACCTCCAGCGTTATTAAGTAGTAGTATGATGTTTTACTATCTATCTCATAAAGATTAATGTGAATTAAATTATCTGCGCTATTCTGCGGAAATACCTCAATAAAAATTTAGGTAGCTAAGGGGAAAATAATTGTTAAAATTCCCCCTTGATCTGGAAAAATCTTGATTTTTATTGAGATGGTTGGGGGTGAGATGAATAGTACAATTAATAGAGATCAGTATTCGTTCCTTTTCCTGGAATATTTATACTATTTTGTGGCTGAATCACAAAACTTAAAGATACTCGTTTCATAATCCAGTACAAACCCAAAAGGATGACAAAGGTGATAGTAATAATTATTAAAGGCTGTCTACCAAGTAACTCCTCAATCCCTTTGGTGAGGACAGCATCAGGTTGAGTGACGAAATCCCAACTATTGAAACGTAAGAATCTACCCCAATAAATCCCAATAGCACAAAGTAGATGGGTAATGAGTTCAGATCCTAAAATCCATTGACTTTTACCTATACGGTGTAAATAGTATCCTAAATTAATGAGGGAGATGACATAGGCTTGAAAACCCGCTAAAATCACTACCAAATAAATAGGAATTAGGACTAAGGTAATCATCCACACAGATTGAATCCGGCGGATATCTTCGATAAAGTGAATGACATCGGTTAATAAATAAGGTGCATTGGGTAAAAATGCCAAGAATACTATTAATCCTAGCCACCAAACCCCAGAACGTCGGCGTTGAGTGCGAAATAACCAAACACTCAAAGCTAGAGGTATAAAAGCTAGAAATAAATTCCAAGTCATCCAACGCATATTAAAGCGTAAAATCTGCAAAAAGGTGGCGATCAATTCCTCTTTCATTCGTAAGAAGTGTAAAGGACAAAATCTGATGCTGTGAATTGGACGGTAAAATCGTCAAAAAAGGTGGCTAATATTTTAAAGTATCTATACTAAATAACTAGTATAGCCAGAAAATCAGCATTCACTGTTCCCTATATCTACTGAGGCTGACCGCAATATTTATTTAAGTCTTCGGCTAACGCATCAGATTCTTTACCAGCACTTTCAGCTAATGTTAAAGATGTATCAATTTCTGTTCTCGCCTGTTGAAGTTTTTCCCTACCTGCTGGTGATGGTTCTGCACTTTTAGCTGTACCAAGTGCATAAGATGCTTTAGCGATCGCTTGACTGAGATTATCGAATATCGTTGCAAAACTGCTTTGAAATTCTTGCAGATTGGGATCTGACAAATTCAGTTCTGTTAAAGATTTAGTGATCACTTGTAAATCCCTAGAAAGTTGTGAACTAGTCACCACCTGTTCACCTTTATTTTGATCAATCAAAGAGTTACCAGCATTCACCACCTGAATTAGTTGCTGACATTGAGTAACTTTATCGTCACAACTACTCAGCAATAAAACAATATTCAGACTAACAGAAGCAATTATAATTAACTTACGCCACACAGACAATACCATTTCCTTTCTGAGAAAATCCCGATCATATTACTAATATTTGACTGATTTCCCCATAAAAATATCCCTGGAGAGAGATAAAAAATTTACCAATCAACTGGCAAACCCAACTGGTTTAAAGTCTCTTTCTCTTGCAACAATGGCTGCATCTCACTATCTATTTGAATGCGTCCACCAGATAGCACTAAAGCACGCTGAGTCACTTTCCCCAACCAATGTAATTCATGGGAAGCAATTAACATCACTTCCACTGGTAAATTTAACAATATCTGCGCCAAGCGCCTCCGCCATGCGGGATCAAGTCCGGTAGTGGGTTCATCTAAAATCAGAATTGTCGGATCTAGGGCTAAAATTGCGGCTAAAGCAGCTAGTCGTCTTTGTCCTCCCGAAAGTTCGTGAGCGGAACGGTGAGCGTAGGCTTCTAAACCAAAATCTGTTAATAATTGTCTAGCGCGGTCAATGGCTACGGCTTGGGGAACACCGTAATTTCGCGGACCAAAGGTAATATCTTCTAAGATAGTGGGCATAAATAGTTGGTCATTGGCATCTTGAAAGCCAAAACCAATGTAACGTCTGACTTGGGGAAGGGTTTTCGGTTCTAGGGGAATATCATTAATGAGGATTTTTCCCGCAGTTGGTTGTTTTAATCCAATCAGGTTTTCTAATAAGGTGCTTTTTCCAGAACCAGTTGCACCCATTAAGGCTACCCGTTCACCTGCATTCAAATTAAAGGTCACTTCTTGCAATACTGGTTCCTGGTTACTGTAGGCATATACCAGATTTTTTACCTCAATCACTGTGGAGTGGGGGTGATGTGTGGAAAGTTGAGGATCAAAGGTCAAAGATTTCAAAATATCACTAAATTTGGTAGGAAGTTATAGTTAAGGAAATTGCGATCGCCCAAGCTAAGAATAAGAAAAAACGCTCTTTGGGTTTGAATGTCCCATCTACTGGTAACTGTCCGTCATAACCACGAATGATCATTGCTGTATATACTCGCTCCGCCCTATCTAAACTCCTGAGATATAAAGCTCCAATCATTGCCGCACTAGTATAACGCAACCATGCCGCCCCACCATTTAAACCCCGCAATTGAGCGCTGCGTTGCATCTGTGTGACTTCATCCAGCAAAATTTCTAAATACTGCCCAGCTAATAATAAGTTAGCCTTAATTGGTGCGGGGGCGGGTAATGTTTTTAAGGCAATACCAAAACTATGGGGAGGTAATGTTAACAAAAAACTATTCATGGTAACTAGACAAATTAGGGAACGCACTAATAAAAAACTTGCTCGTTCCCATCCCAAAGGTAATGCCATAAATGAGAGAAAAACTAATTCTATGCCTAGTAATCCTGCCAGCTTAGGCAATTTTACCCGTAAAATTAATCCCCAGCAAAGTGCGATCGCCCCATATATCCCTAAGCAAAGCCAAGCATGATACTGTAGCAAGGCTGCGCCCACCACAATTACTAAAGAAAAATGTAACCGTAAAGGTAAAGTAAGTTTAAGCATTCTTGGGTTTCACCACCTTAGCAATCCCAAAAGCCGCCGCAAAACTGACCACAGCCCCCAGCAGTCCAGCAATACTTGTACCAATTACTCCTAAAGATTTAATTTCGTAATCAGCAAAAGGCGTTGGTACTTCTACTCGCACATTCTCGGCTAAATCGATAAAGCCTAAATTTTCGGCAACTCTTTCCAAACCGTCAGGCCAGCCTGAAGCCACCAAAGATAATACACCAGAAATTAATAAAATACTAATAACAGGAACCAGCCAACCTTGAAACTGCTTCTCCTCCCCTGGGAGCAAATCTGGTCTGGCTTTCCCCAGGTAAACCAGCACACCACCAGTAATTATGCCTTCCCCAATCCCAATCAGAATATGTACTCCCGTCATGGTTGGTAAAACGATGCTTGGGGATGCAGTTCCAGAAAGCACTAACTCAATGGCACAAGCCACAGAAGCCACAACTACGCTGAGAGCAGCCGCAATTCCCGCCGCCAGGGGTAAGCGACTTTGAGAACCTCCCAATAGCCGTTGTAAGGTTTGGGTTAACACCCAGCCGACCCAAACAGCAATTACTCCTGCATTTAAAATATTGGCTCCCAAAGCGGTAATCCCACCATCGGCAAATAGCACAGCTTGAATAATAAAAACTGTGGACATGGACAACATCCCTGCCCAAGGGCTACCCAGAACTATGGCTGCTAAGGTTCCCCCCAACAAGTGACCACTAGTGCCTCCTGCTACAGGAAAATTAATCATCTGGGCGGCAAAAATAAAAGCAGTCGTTAAGCCGAGTATAGGGGCGCGACGGACACCAAAAGCAGCTTGCGATCGCCCACAGGCAACAACCAATGCTACCGCACTCACTAAACCAGTAGCTCCAGCTACAGGAACTGAAAGAAATCCATCAGGAATATGCATTATCTACTCTGTATTGAATGTGTGAACTCAAATAATTTCAAGAATGTAATTACGGTATCACATTAATAGAAAACAGAATTTTGCTGGCTTTTGCAATGCCCTATTGGGGGATTTGATCTGGTAATTAAAATAAGTTAAATAATAAAATTATTATGAAGAAATATACTTATTTATCGTAATGTTTAATTTTGTTTCATAAAACCTACCTGCGATCAAAAATATAGCAGAGATAACTCTTGCCCTCAGCACAGTTAAAGGGCTTACAATTCGCTAATAGCAAGGGTTTCATGATTTATTTTTATCTTAACTTCCTTATCGGTTGAAATATAAAAATTTTCCTGAAGATGATTTTTAAAACCAGAAAAACTTTCTATTCTTTTTTCCCACTGCGTTATTTTGACCTAACCAGGGATATGACATTTCATTCTCAGGGTAGAAGCAATGAATTTCTCTCATACTTGAAACTAAAATTCACACCCCAGTTGCAATATTTTTTGTCGTAAATTTGCTAAAATATGCTCTTCTTCTGCTAGTCCTTCAGCAAATAATATTTCATATATTAGTGGCACTCCTAGCTGTAAATCTTCCAGAATTTCCCGTTGGCTAAATACGTCTGGTGGTGTTCCTTCTAATATAAGTTGTCCTCTATCCATGACAAACACCCAGTCTGCCCAACGGTATACTAAATCTAGGTCATGGGTCGCCATTAATATTGTTGTCCCGCAGGTATGAATATTTTTTAAGGTTGATATTAAATTGCGAGTATGCAATCTATCTAGATATGCTGTGGGTTCATCGAGTAATAGTAATTCTGGTTTTAGTACCATAACATCAGCAATAGAAACGCGCTTTTTTTGCCCCAGGCTGAGATGATGGACAGGTCTTTGGGCTAATTCAGTTAAGCCAAACTCAACTAAAGCTTGCTGAATGCGTTGTTGAATTTCCTCTGTGGGTATGCCTAAATTACACAAGCCGTAGGAAATATCTTCTTCAACAGTGGCGGCTACTAATTGTTGTTCTGGATCTTGAAAAATCAACCCGACTTTTTGGCGTAAATTTAGCAAAGATTTGCGGTCATATTTGAGCGGTTTTCCTTGCCATTTAATATTACCTTTTTGGGATTTATATAAACCATTGGCTAATAAAAACATTGTGGTTTTTCCACAACCATTTTGACCTATCAAAGCACATTTCTTTTTTGCAGGAATTTTTAGGGTTAAACCATTTAATACTGGTTGTTGTGTACCTGGATAGGTGTAATGTACTTGCTCAAATTCTAGTAATGATTGCTGCATAATTAGATGATTTTCCCAAGGGCGAAGCAATGTATTCTGTTTCTAACTCCATGCTAATCCGATTAAAATGACACATCCCATAATTGCTTCTATGGCATAGCGTGGGGATAGATGATAGCGCTGGGAATGCCAAACTTTAAATTCACCATTAAAACCCCGTGAGGCTAAACTTAAAGAGACTTGACGATAGTTTTCTAGAGTGCGCCTAAGTAGTTGTCCAATTAATAAGGATAAACTTTTGATGCTAATTTTAAAAGTGCTGTAGCCACCACGAGACTTTTGTGCAGTCAAGAGTTGGGAAGCTGTGTTTAATAAAACGAAAATAAAACGGTACATTAATAATAAAATATCTGTTAATAGTACGGGAAAACCAAAGCGCCGCAAGGTTTGTAAAAGTTCAGCGAAGGGGATGGTTAACATGAGAAAATATAAGCAAGACAATGAGGCTATCGCTCTTGTTAAAATTGTCCATCCTTGCTCAATTCCATGATGACTGAGGTATATATAATAAGAACTAAGATTAAACCCAATAATCACATCTTCTTGGATAATATTTAAGTAATTATTATGTACACCATTAATTACTAAGGCTGGTAAACTTGTTAACCAAAATAAACTAGCGATATAAACTAGTTTTAAATAAATTTTTAGGGGAATTCCCGCATAAATCACTGTCCAAATACTCATCCAGATGGCAATTAATATCTGCACTGGGGGATGAGCAAAGGCAGTGATGATTAATAAGGCGATCGCAAATAATAATTTCTGCTCTGGCGCTAACCATCTCAACCGATTCGTATAAGCCAAAGTATCTATTTGCAGAGTCATTCCTTATCCCTTATTCCTTTGTTGCCGATGGCGCTCCTTATATAATCCAATCACATAACCAATGACTCCCGCACCCAAAGCAGCTTGAGAGGTGAATAACAAGCTTTCTACTTCACCGCTAGGTGGTTCAAAAATAGGTGTAAACCAAGGTTCATATCCCGGTTGTATTGCCCCAATTTCTTCCTCTGCTTGGCCATCAGCGCCACCAAACTCGGCATCACGGATAAAGATTAAGGGGGCGACTGCTAAAATAATCACAGCTAATATCAATAGCCAGTTACTCAACCCATTTTTAGACTGATTCATTACTTTGAGGTTCCCCTTTAATTAATTTCAATAGTTCAAGTTCTTGAGGCGTGTAGGATTGTAACCAGTTCCACACCAATACAGTCAGCAAACCTTCGCTAATTGCCAAAGGAACTTGAGTAATGGCAAAAATGCCGGCAAACTTGGCGAATGATGCCATAACACCGCCCACAGGAGCCGGAAAAGCTAGGGCGAGTTGTACAGAGGTAATGATGTAAGTGAGAAGATTTGCCAAAGCTGCGGCTAAGAAAATGGCGATTCTTTGCTTACCAGTGAGACGCTTGGTTAGATGATAAATCCAGTAGGCGGCAAATGGCCCGGCGATCGCCATCGCAAAGGCATTCGCTCCCAATGTTGTTAAACCGCCGTGTGCCATCAGCAACGCTTGAAATAATAATACCAGTGTCCCTAAAACTGACATAGCTAAAGGGCCAAACAGCACTGCACCTAAGCCAGTACCTGTAGGATGGGAAGAACTACCTGTAACTGAAGGTATTTTCAGCGCAGACAACACAAAAGCAAAGGCTCCCGCTAATGCTAACAGTAATTTTAGTTCTGGATTAGCTTGGGTTATTTTAGTGAGCGATCGCAATCCTAAAGCCAAAAATGGTAACGTTACCACCCACCAAAAAATTGCCCAATTCGCTGGTAAGTAGCCTTCCATAATGTGCATAGCATAAGCCGGTGCAGATGCTCCCACAACTAAGTAAAGGCTGAGAAACCCGATGAGAATTAGTGATCCAAGTTTTGATTTGAGAATCATAATATAGATTTGATTTTAAGAATCTAGTTTAAACGTTTTTGGATTTGAGTTGTCCCCTCCAGCAGATTTACTAAATAGTTGATAATAATTGACAACAAGATAGGAATCTCATAATATACATAAAACTAATTGCCAATTTTTAGCAACTGTATAGATCATTTCATGCCCAATTATTTTGCTCTGAATCAAGAAAAATTTTGGAGCCGTCGCCAACTTCTGAAACTAGGGTTAACAGGTGCTGGGGTAACTGGCGCAGCCACACTTTGGCATTTGCTAAATTTGTCACCTCAGTTAAAGGTAAAAGTTCCGTCTGTGGAGATGGAAACCACTGAAAGCGCTGCTCACCCTATGAAGATGCTCAGAGAGTTTGATTATGGGACAATTAAGCAGGAAAATGGGCGGAATATCCGCGAATTTCAGTTAACTGCGGGTACTTCCACAATTCAACTCAATAATGCCGTATCCTACAATATTTGGGATTTAAACGGACGGATACCGGGTCCGACACTACGAGCCAAACAAGGCGATCGCGTGCGGGTACTGTTTCTTAACCAAGCCGGACATTCTCACTCTTTACATTTTCATGGCACTCATCCGGCGGAAATGGATGGTATTCGCCCAGTCAGAAATGGTAGTGCGACAATTTACGAATTTGATGCGGAACCCTACGGCGTTCACCTGTATCACTGCCATATTGAACCAGTTACTCGTCACATTGCCAAGGGACTATATGGGATGTTTATTATTGATCCCCCAACACCACGTCCCCCGGCTGATGAGATAGTTCTAGTCATGGGTGGCTATGACGTGAATGATGATAACAGTAATGAATACTACGCCTTTAACGGTTTGCCAGATCATTATATGCATCATCCCATTCCCATTTATCAAGATCAGTTGATTCGGCTGTATGTCCTGAACATGATTGAATTTGACCCAGCCGTAACCTTTCATCTCCACGCGAATTTCTTTGATGTCTATCGGTCGGGGATGACTATGAATCCCAGTGAAAAAACGGATGTGATTACGATGGGTGTCGCAGAAAGGCACATATTAGAGTTTGCTTTTCGCTATCCAGGAAACTATATGTTTCATCCTCATCAGGATGCGATCGCCGAAAAAGGCTGCATGGGTCAATTTGAAGTTATTCCAACATGAATACTGATAATTAAGAAAGATTATTAAATTCTCTAGCATATTT
Organism: Nodularia harveyana UHCC-0300; assembly: GCF_034931085.1. Taxonomy (NCBI): domain Bacteria; kingdom Bacillati; phylum Cyanobacteriota; class Cyanophyceae; order Nostocales; family Nodulariaceae; genus Nodularia; species Nodularia harveyana. The sequence continues at coordinate 163,946 of NZ_JAYGHG010000006.1, forward strand.
TTCTAATTAATTGATAAAAAATATCATTTTAGAGAACAGTAAAATCTATACCAACTGTTCTTAGTGCTGTGAATTGTTTTATTTAAGATCCTTAAAATTTTGCTAGGAGCAAAAATGATTAAATTCCGTTATGTCAGCTTATGTATTGCTACTTCGGTAATAGTTACTCTCAGTGGTTGTAACAGTACACCAACTACAGAAAACCCATCCACGCCCAATCCCAGTTCCCAAAGTACAGAGGTTGTGAGCCACATTGGTCACAGCAGTAAATCTCAAATTAATATCAACACTGCTATTTTGTCGGAATTGGATAAATTTGAAGCCAAATTAGGTATCCCCGCATTATCAAATAAAATTCAGGCGAACCGTCCCTATGGGAGTCCAGAAGATTTGGTGAATAAAAAAGTTATTACTCAGGAACAGTTTGACCAAATCAAAGACGCGGTTACTGTTCAGGAAGTGATACTTACAGGTGAAGCCAAAGATGTAGACTACATGACCAAATTGAGTTTAATGAAAGGGCATCTTTTGGTAGCACAAGAATTGTTAAAAGAGAATCAGCCAAAACAAGCAGAACCTCATATTGGACATCCAGTTGAGGAGATATATGTAGATGTGGAAGATCAATTAGATGAGCGACAAGTCAAAGAATTTAAGACAACTTTGGTAAGTTTACAAAATTTTGTTAAATCTAATCCCAAAGATGCCAAAGTTAACACTGATCTAACCGCTTCTATGGCCGCAGTTGATGGTGCGATCGCTGCTTTACCCGCAGAACAACGCTCAAAACCAGGATTTGTCCTACAAGTGATTAACGAGTTACTAGATGCAGCCAACGCCGAATATGGAGCCGCGATCGCAGATGGTAAAATACTTGAACCAATTGAATATCAAGATTCTCGTGGCTTTGTATTCTACGCCAATGAACTATATAAAGGCATTTCTAGCCAAGTAGCCGCAGCAAATCCCGAAGCAGATGGTGCGATCGCAGCTAGTTTTACAGAATTAGAAACAGCTTGGCCTAGCGTTATTCCACCAGCTAACGCAGCGAAGACACCGGAGGATGTGACTAAACTGGTGACAACTATTGTAGAAAACTCCCGAAAAATCCAGTAACCCAGGCGATTGGCAAAGCCACGCCAAAGGCGATTGGCAAGGCCACGCTAAAAGCGATTGGCAAAGCCACGCCAAAGGCGCGATCGCATTCACTTAATTGGTAATGCAGAGACAGAAGTTTAAAATGAATGTTAAGTGAGGCAATAGTTAAGAGTTAACAGTATATATAGCTTAGGCTTTAAATACCTGTCGAAACTATACCCCTTAACTCAACTCTGACAACTCCCGATTTTTAACTTTAACGAAAAACAGATGCAAGAGCTAGACAACGAAAAGACCATTGACCTCCTGAATGCCATCATGGAATTTGAACTAGCGGGAGTAGTACGCTACACCCATTATTCCTTGATGGTGACTGGCCCTAATCGCATTCCCATCGTAGATTTTTTCAAAGGTCAGGCCAGCGAATCTCTACTTCACGCTCAACAGGTAGGAGAAATTCTCACCGGTTTAGACGGACATCCCTCTCTAAAAATCGCCCCCATGGAAGAAACTTACCAGCACACAGTCAGGGATATTTTGGCTGAAAGCTTATCCCATGAAAAGAAAGCGCTGGATTTGTACAAAAATCTCTTGGAAACAGTCACCAATGCCAGCATTTATCTCGAAGAATTTGCTCGTGGCATGATTGGACAAGAAGAGATGCATAATCTTGAACTGAAAAAAATGCTCCGCGATTTCAGCTAAATAATTAGGGCGTGGGGATTGCACTTCGACTACGCTCAGTGTACGGGGGATTGGGGACTAGGGATTGGGTATTGAGGACTAAAAATCTTTCCCCCCACACCCCCCACACTCCCCACACCCCCCTGCTCCCCTGCTTCTTCTGCTTCTTCCCACAATTACCTAACTATGAATCTCAGCACTGCTCTACCTACTTTTGTCATTACACTCCGAGAAGGAGTAGAAGCTGCCCTCGTTGTGGGCATTGTTCTTGCTTTACTGAAAAAATCCAAACAATCGCGGCTTAATCCTTGGGTATATGCTGGTGTGGCTGTGGGCATTATTATTAGTGCTGCCATAGGTGTGTTATTTACTTGGTTGATTCAAGTATTAGGGGCAGTAAATCCTCAATACACCTCAGTCGTTGAGCCAATGCTAGAAACTGTGTTTAGTGTTCTGGCGATCGCTATGCTCAGTTGGATGCTGATCTGGATGACGAAACAAGCCAAATTTATGAAAGCGCAAGTTGAAGGCGCAGTCACAGCAGCACTGACACAAAATTCAAATGCTGGTTGGGGCGTGTTTAGTTTAATTTTGATCGCCGTTGTCCGTGAAGGTTTTGAAACCGTTCTGTTTGTTGCTGCTAACTTTCAACAAGGATTAGTCCCGGCATTTGGTGCGATCGCTGGTTTAGCCGCAGCATCTGCCATTGGAGTCTTACTATTTAAATTGGGTGTGAAAATCAACATCCGCCAGTTTTTCCAAGTGATGGGCGTTTTATTGGTGTTGATAGTTTCCGGGTTAGTAGTTTCCGCCTTAAAACATTTTGATGATGGTTTAGCTAACCTTGCCCTCAGTAGTCGAGCTTCAGAAAGTATTTGTTTCTATTACGAACACTTTAGCAAAGTCCACTCTTGCATTTTGGGGCCAATGGTCTGGAATACTGAGAAGATATTACCAGATGGACAATTCCCCGGCATTATTCTTAAATCTTTGTTTGGCTACAGAGAACACCTGTATGTATTACAAGCCATCGGTTATACTCTATTTTTAGCCACCGTCGGAGGTTTATATTTCCGCAGTCTCGGTACTGGTGCTATTCAAAATTCGCGGAACAAATCAGTAACTGAAAAAACCATGAGTTCTGCCAAAAAATAAAAAACGCGAGTTGAGACACAATTCCATCAAGAACCTTCAACTGTCTCACTCGCTATTATCTATACAAGGCTTATAAAAAAGCTTTAACTAAGTATACAGTAATAATACGAAAAATAATGTTTTTTAGATAACAAATATTATTTTTTTGACAGTAATATTATCAATTGATTAAAGCCAAGTCTTCAATCAATTGGCAACAAGGTAATACTAAGTGTTTATATTGTTGACAACTAATGAGACTAACCCCTAGTCTGACTTTGTTGCACTTGCTCCCATAATTGCTGTTGACTTTCTGCTGGTGCGAGACACTGGAATCCTTGGCAAACTAAACCGACGCTCTCTGGTGGTAAATCAGAGACTATCACAAACTCCGATACAGGCAGATATTGGGGAAGTAGAGGATTTATTTGGTCAACAGTGCTGCGAATTAAAGTAGAATGACGATACCAATCTAAAGCTGTAAACAAGCTAGGGCAAGCCTGGGGAATTTTAGCCATGACGCTACTAAAAGCCTTTAGTCCTTGTTCAGCTAAATCAAGATAATCGAGATTATCAGTCAGCAGAGAAAGACGGACTAAGTTAGCGATCGCCACTCCATTAGCCGATGGTGTAGCATTATCTGCATAACTGCGTTCCCGGACAATTAAATCTTGACTAGCATCACTAGAAGTATTGTAGTAGCCACCCAATTCTACACTCCAGAGAAACTGATTAAATTCATCTTGCAATGCGATCGCACTATCTAACCAAAATTTTTCTCCAGGTAAACCAGCGTGTAAATCTAGTAATGCCTTAATAAACAAAGCATAATCTTCAGACTGCGCCAACACAACCGCCTCACCTTGGTAATTCAGTCTGTGGAAACGCCCATCTTTAAACTGATGTTCCAAAATAAAATTTGCTGCTTGTGCAGCCATTTCCAGATATAACGGTTCTTGAAACACCGTACCAGCCCTAGCCAACCCAGAAATCATCAAACTATTCCAGGCCACAATCATCTTCGTATCAGTCACCGCCGGAATACGCCCAGGCCAAGCGCCACTTTTAGCTTCCTGATTATTCGCAGCAGGGGGAAAAATTTTCAGTGACTCTGGCCTTTCACCATAACGCACCGCAAACAACTTACTCAAAGCAACTTCTATACTTGCGCTTAGTTCCCCCTGATGGCGACGTTGTAAAACATTCTTACCTTCAAAGTTCCCATTAGGAGTTACCGTGAACTGTTCTTGTAATTCTCCTAATTCCTCCGAACTTAATACCTGTTCAAGTTCGCTATAACTCCAGACATAAAAAGCGCCTTCCTCCGGTTCTACATCCCTGGGACTAGTAAAACTATCAGCATCTTGCGCCGCATAAAAATAACCTTCCGCCGCCGTCATTTCCCGACCAAGCCATTGCACAGTACCAGCCACCGCCCTCAGAAAAGCTGGTTCCTTAACGCCATCACTCCATAAATTTGCCAAATACTCCAAAATTTGACCATTGTCATAGAGCATCTTTTCAAAGTGAGGCACAGTCCAAGTGGGATCAACAGTATAACGGTGAAAGCCACCACCCACATGGTCATAAATACCACCCAAAGCTAAATCTAGTCCCCGTTGAGTACAAATTGTTTTGCCATCATACCGGGATGTCCACAAAAATCTAGTCCCCCGTAAAGCTAATTCTGCATAGGGAATCATCGGGAAACGATTACCAGATTGATTACTAGTAATTACCCCAGTGCTAATTTCCCAACCTTGGTGAAGTAATTCATCCTCCGCAACTTGACTTGCTTCCCCATCTTCTTGCAATATCGCAGAGGTAGCAAGAGATTGAACAATTAATGCTTTACGTTGGTTTAAATCTTCCGTTTCCGTATCATAGTAGCGGCGCAAAGCTTGGAGAACTTGTAAAAATCCCGGACGACCATAACGCGATTCCACAGGAAAATAAGTTCCAGCGTAAAAAGGGACTAAATCATCTGGGGATACAAATACATTTAAAGGCCAACCACCCTGACCACTCATCATCTGCAAAGCTTGCATATAGATGCTATCTATATCAGGTCTTTCTTCCCTATCTACTTTTATAGGTAAAAAATTAGCATTCATATACTCAGCAATAGCTAAGTCAGAAAAAGCCTCACCTTCCATGACAGTACACCAGTGGCAACTAGAATAACCAATAGAGAGAAAAATGGGTTTATTTTGCTCCCTTGCAGTTGCAAGAGCTTCATCACACCAGGACCACCAATCAATTGGGTTCTCAGCGTGTTTGCGGAGATAGAGACTCTTAGCCTCAGCAAGGCGGTTAGTCATAATTTTAAAATCAATAGTTGCCTTCTTTGCTCAGTTTAACCTAAGAACCAAGCATCCTATTTACTTAAAAAACTCGACAGAAATTTCTTACCCTCCAGGCAGGAAAATGACCTAGCCGATAAGATAGATATAAAATTAAGATACTTACAAGCACGCAGCATGATTCCTATCGTTGTTGAACAATCGGGACGAGGCGAACGCGCCTTTGATATTTACTCACGACTGTTGCGTGAGCGCATCGTATTTTTAGGACAACAGGTTGATAACGAGATTGCTAATTTGATTGTCGCCCAGCTACTATTCTTGGATTCTGAAGACTCGGAGAAAGACATTTATTTGTATATTAATTCTCCTGGCGGTTCGGTAATGGCTGGTATGGGTATCTTTGATACCATGAAACACATCCGTCCAGATGTCTGTACTATTTGTACTGGATTGGCGGCAAGTATGGGTGCTTTCCTTCTCAGTGCAGGTGCTAAAGGTAAGCGAATGAGTCTTCCCCATTCCCGGATTATGATTCATCAACCTTTGGGTGGCGCTCAGGGACAAGCCACTGATATTGAAATTCAAGCGCGGGAGATATTATACCACAAGCAACGGCTAAATGAATACTTAGCTGAACATACTGGGCAACCCATCGAGCGTATTGCTGAAGATACCGAACGGGACTTTTTTATGTCTCCAGAGGAAGCTAAGGAATATGGTTTGATTGACGAAGTTATTGATCGTCATGCTGCCGGTAGCCGTCCAGCTGTTGCTGTTAATTAGTAGGTAAAAGCAGGGGTGGAAGAAGCAGGGAAGCGAGGGGAGTTTGAAACCAAATAGTAATTATTCACTGTGTTTCAGGATCTTTCCTATTCTCCTCTGCCCCATGCCCCTCTGCCTCTTATCACTCCCCAATCCCTAATCAAAATCCTGCTACTGGGTCCGGTTGAGATTCTAGATGTTTCAGGAATCCATATAATTCTTCTTCTGTGAGCAAAATGCGTCCTCGCTTCCCGTAGGTTTTAATTAAATGCTCTCTTCCCTGTTCTGCTGTCCAGCCTAAGCGCTGAAGTTCAACATCTGTTTTTGCAATCACATCCGATAAATCCACTGGTTCACTCCTGTTATTTTCCTGACCTGGACCTGTTTGATGACTGAAATTATCGGTCGGACTAGTGTAATTGCGGGGTGTAAATGGGGTGACATTGCTGGCAAAATTCCCTGAAAGTAACTGATGTTCCGGCTGGTTTTCTGATGGGGTATCAAATCCTGGATTTCGGTTTTGATTTACGGGAATATCTGGATGGAAATCTTGGCTTTCAATATCCCCAGTGTCGAATTTATGTGAATTAGTTGTTACTGATTCTGTGTTGAGATTATGTTTCTTTGGAGACGGTAGAGATATTTCTCTTGCATCTGGGGATGTCCACTGGCTACTGCCAAAGTCTTCATCGATAAATAGGGAATCCTTAGTTTGATAAGTATCTGGCCATTTCTTGTCTGGGGGGTTAATAGGAGGAGCTAAATGCACTGGGGATGGTTCTGAGGTAACAAGTTCTGGCGATCGCTGTGGAGAATTACTGATACCTAAAACCATTAAAGCTCTAGTTCGGGCTTTGTCTTCTGCTGCTTCTATGGTTTCTGCCCCTGCCATACCAGTAGCACGGGTGACGTTTTCAATTTGTACTGAACATCGGACAATATATTTTCCTTGGAAAATTTGCACTAATTCAGTAATAATACTGCCGTTAGGATACAAGCTCTGGAATTGAGCTAACATCAACATAATACTGTCACCAATTTAAATCTGCTTGATTACCAAAAAGTGGAATGATTTTTCCTGTGTGTTCAAAAAGAAAAAAATATAGCGGGGAACAGGTTTTCCCTGGCCGCTAGTGGGAAAGAGAGTAACTAACTGTAAGGGTTTAATTATTGTTTCCTCTCTTCTTTGGCGTTTGCCATAACAGTTTTTTCCTAATTGATGACTCAGGATTCAGCACTCAGCACTCAGTTGTGTCCCGATTGTAGCAGTCACTGTTGCTTCAGTAGCTTTAGATGACTACCATTTGAATGGTATACTGATTAACCAACTCTATATCCAAAATTATCACCGAAGTTTCCTTTCTATCGAGGTCTGAATCAAGTCATATCAATTTAATATAAAGATGCAGACAAAGAACCCCACTCTAACCCTCCCCCGTTCGCCCTTGGCGTTTCCGAAGAAAAATTTCACCCGGAGGGAAACCATCCTTGTGACTTCTCTCCGCTTGCAAGGAGAGAACTGGAGAGGTAGAAATAATATGCAGCCTCATAAATAATTGGTATCAAAGTACTGGAGTGGGAATTACTAATGAGATGGCTAATGACCTACTTGCAGTTGACAACAAAAAACGTAACAAAGAGAACAGAGAATAGCCAGGAAACTTCTTAATGACAAAGGTTTTATGATTTGTTTTTGTCTGAACCTCCTTAGTGGTTGCTATACATATAGTAAAATCAAATTTACGGACAGTTTATCCTACTTATACATTTGAGTCTCATGGTGTAAAATTACCCCATATCTACACAATCAAACACTAGTAGTTTCCCTTGGTGGCACTTGTGGTATACGTTAAGAGTTATCCCAACCCATCTACTGAAAAACTCGTTGCGTATTTACCTAGTGTGGCTAAATTCCCATCAGGTGTAATGTATTAGGTTGGGTTAGTTGAAGGGGCTTGTATCCAGAGGAACTCACCAGATGATTGTGCAGTGCGAGGTTCGTAGATCCAAAGCGGCTGTTTGTAACCTGGAAACAGGAACCTTGCCTCTAGGCAATTAGTTTTCTAGTAGTGCAGTTAGGCAGAAATGACCGACTATCTGACAACAAGTCGGAAACTGCCAAGAAAACTGACTTTTTATGGAAACTAAAACACCCTTCTTTTAACTTTGCTGAAAGAAGAAACAGTTTAAATTTTCCTCTTTCTCTAGTAGGAAAGGGGCTAGGGGGTTAGGTTATGGGATAATCTTTCCTCATGACCTGAAAAGTCACCAGATAAAAAAGGTCTTTTGACTTCTGTGTAGTAGCACTAGTCACTGTAAGCCGTGTTCACGCAGCATCTCCCGTTGGGAGAGGGTATACAGGAAAGGGCCAGATTAAATCAAAAATGATGTTTTGACCAAAGGTCGGTTCACTGCATGGAATTTTCTATCGCTACACTCCTTGCCAATTTCACTGATGATAAATTGGTAGCTCGTAAGGTTTTGGAAAAGAAACTGGGTTGCGAGGATGAAATTAGTTTACAAAAACTTCACATTGCCTTGGAAGTTCTGGAAAAAATCGGAATTCTGGTAAAAGAACGCGGTAAATATCGCCGGGTGGCAGAAGAAGGTGTAATTGAAGCCAAGCTGCGTTGTTCTAGTAAGGGCTTTTGCTTTGCTATTCAAGATGTGGAAGGGGCGGAGGATATTTATATTCGTGAAAGCCATCTGAGTAATGCTTGGAATGGCGATCGCGTTTTGGTGAGAGTCCTGAAAGAAGGTAGTCGTCGTCGTTCTCCAGAAGGGGAAGTTAAGCTGATCCTGGAACGTTCTAACCACACTTTATTGGCACGAATTAAGCCAGTAGAAAGCGGTTTTAGGGCTGTACCTTTAGATGATCGACTATTGTTTGAACTCAAAATCCAAACCAATGGGATGAAGTTAGAAGAAGCCATTGATCATCTCGCCCATGTAGAAGTTCTGCGTTATCCGTTAGCACAATGTCCCCCCTTGGGTCGAGTTGTCCAAATCCTGGGTAGTGATGCCGAGGCTGCTGCTGATATAGATTTAGTAACTTGTAAACATGACCTGTCTCGTAGTTTCCCTGATTCTGTGGTCGAGGCGGCAGCTAAGTTGTCCAAAAGGTTACTGAAAGCAGACCTCAAAGACAAACTGGATTTACGCAATTTATATACCTTGACGATCGCCGGTATCAATTTTGAAACAAAGTTTATTGAAAATGCTTTCAGTTTAGAAAAAACCTCAGAGGGACATTGGCTTTTAGGCTTTCATATCGCTGATGTTGCCCATTATGTCCAGCCTGACGAACCTTTAGATCGGGAATCGGCGAAGCGGGGTAAGTCCGTATATCTGGGGGATTTATTGCTACCAATGTTACCGGAAGGTGTGGCGGAACGTTGTTCATTTGTCCCCGGAAGCGATCGCCTAGCTCTGTCTTTCTTAATTGCTATTGATCCAGAGTCTGGAGAGGTTTTGGAGTGGGAAATTCAACCCAGTATTATCAATGTCGATACAGCACTGAGTCGCCAAGAAACAGAAGCCATTCTCACAGGTGAATCTCAAGAGCAATCGCCGAAGGTAATTGAGATTCTGCAAGACTTGGAAACATTGCGAAAGGTAGTCAAACAAACCCGTTTAGATCGGGGTAGCTTGCAGTTGAACTTACCACCTAACCAAAATCCTTACTATGATGAGGGGCTTTTAGGGGCAGTATTGGTGAATGATTTACCAGTGCGATCGCTGTTGACAGAGTTGGTGCTATTAGTTAATCAACTCATGGCTAAACATCTCAGTGCTTTAGGGATTCCAGCTATTTGGCGAGTCCAAGGTACACCTGATACCGAAGATGTGCAGGAAATGCTGAAATTAGCCATCAACTTAGGTGTAGAACTCACACTAGAACCAGAGGTAGAACTGCAACCCTTAGATTATCAGCACCTCACCGGAGCTTTTGCAGAATCGCCATCAGAGCAAGTTCTCACCTATCTCTTACAAGACACACTCAAGCCAGCTGGCTATAGCACTACTAAAAGCACACACTTTGGTTTATCACTAGAGGAATATACTCACTGTACTTCTCCTCTACGAAGATACCCAGATTTGCTCATGCAACGAGTGTATTATAAACTGCTGGAATACGGGCGCGATCGCCGCAACACCCGTGTGAAAGAGCGAGTTAACCTCCGCCACTCCTCATCTCACAACGAAATTAACTGGAACGTCCTCCCCCCAGAACTACAACAAGAACTGCAAAGCGATTTGCATCGGGTGATTATCCAGATTAACGACCGAGAAAAAGAAGTCCAAGAAGCCGAAGCCGACTTAGGCGGACTGCAAAAAGCCCAACTGATGAAACAGCGCATCGGTGAAGTATTCCAGGGTGTAATTACTGGTGTGCAATCTTATGGTTTCTTCGTAGAAATCGAAGTCCCCGGCGTAGAATCGACATCAGGAGAAGAAATCACCGTACCTTTACGAGTAGAAGGACTAGTACACGTCAGTTCTCTCAAAGATGATTGGTATGAATACCGCGCCAGACAACAAGCACTATTTGGGCGCAAAAATCGAGCTTCTTACAGATTAGGCGATCGCGTAGCCGTGCAAGTGAAAAGTGTCGATTACTATCGCCAACAAATTGATTTAGTCACAGTCAACAGTGATATTGTCACTAAAACAATAGGCGTTGACACCACAAACATAGAAGCATCAGATATTTACTCCCCCAGCAATTTAGATAACTATGCAGACGATGAATAAACTTTACCACTAGTCCCGTGTCAAACAACTCCAAACCCCTTATATTAGGCATCTCTGGTGCATCTGGTTTAATCTATGCCGTTCACGCCCTCAAATATCTGCTCGCAGCAAATTATGAAATTGAGCTAGTTGCCTCTAAATCAACTTACATGGTTTGGGCCAGCGAACAGGAAACTCGAATGCCATCTGAACCACTTGCACAAGAGCAATTCTGGCGAGAACAAGCCGGAGTCGCTGTTGGGGGTAAACTACGCTGCCATCCTTGGGGTGATGTGGGAGCCGGAATCGCCAGTGGTTCTTTTCGCACCCAGGGAATGATCATTATGCCATGCAGCATGAGTACAGTGGCGAAGCTAGCAGGTGGCTTGAGTTCCGACTTACTAGAAAGAGCCGCCGATGTCCAAATAAAAGAAGGGCGCAAGCTAGTCATCGTTCCCCGTGAAACCCCATTTAGCCTGATTCACCTGCGAAATCTCACAACTTTGGCAGAAACTGGAGTCAGAATTGTACCAGCCATTCCCGCTTGGTATCATCATCCTCAAACCATCGAGGACTTAGTGGATTTTGTGGTCGCCCGTGCTTTAGATCAACTAGATATTGACTGCGTTCCCATTCAGAGATGGCAAGGTAGTAAGTAAAAAGGTAAAAGTATAAAGGTAAAAGTATAAATCAACTAACTTTTGCCTTTTGCCTTTGGCTGTGATTGAGTAACTTTTAGTTTTGCCTTTTCTATGGCTGTAACTCGCTTAATTTTATTGGTGGCATTACTAGGGATGCTGACACTGTTGTTAGTTCAAAATTGGTCGCCTGTCCTATCACTCGTATTTTTGGGTACGCGGACTCTACCATTACCACTAGCAATGTGGATCTTTTTCAGTACTGCGGCTGGTGCTGCCACATCCCTACTTATTACTACTTTGCTCAAGGGATCAAATTATTTTGGAGAACAACAGCAAAAACCATATAAATCAACCAGAACTTCACCACGCACCTCCGCGACACCCAGAGAAAAATTTCAACCGCCCCCTGAAAGACCTTCCCCATCACCTCGTAGAACAGAGTCCCCTACAAGTAAAGCCTTTGATGATTGGGATACTGATAATAGTACCAATGATGATTGGGACTTTGATGAACAGGAAACAGAAGCACCTACCCCAAGTAATCAAACTCCCCCAGTGCGAGACTCTCAAACCTACGAACGCCCACAAACACCTCAAAGCAGTTCTCAATCTGGTTCGGTTTATTCCTACAACTATCGTCAGCCAGAAAATACTGCCGTTGGTAAAACTGAATCTGTTTATGATGCTGACTACCGGGTAATCATCCCCCCTTATCAACCACCAAATAATGAAAATGAAGTTGATAATTTCGGCGATGATGAAGACGATTGGAACTTTTTTGAAGATGACGATTTTGAAGATGAAGACTCCCCCAAATCAAAGTAATTTCGGACTTTCAGATTTTTTTTAGCGTCTCCCTTGGGAAGAGACACTCATTTTCAATTTATCTATTTTTCGTAATAGGTAAACCAAATTAAATGTAAAATAAATTCTTGTTTATAATGAGTTATCTGTTGCTTCCTTTCTAGTTCTGGAAAGGCTAAAGCCCTAATTACAAAATCAGGAAATAAACTTTAAACTCGCTAACTTTAAGGGTTTAATTATCTTTTTGTGTCCTCACCTCCTTAGAGGTTGCTATATATATTAACGTCAAGTCTAATTGGAGCAGAAGCATTGGTAATGAGTATATTAAAAGGAATTAACTTATATTTAATTGGCATGATGGGTGCTGGTAAAACCACTGTAGGACAATTACTAGCAAACAATCTAGGTTATGGATTTTTAGATACTGATAGTGTAATTACTCAATTAGCTGGAAGGAGTATAAATGATATTTTTGCCGAAGAAGGTGAACCCGCTTTTCGCCAGTTAGAAAGCGATGTTTTAGCACAGGTATGTGCTTATACCAAGTTGGTGATAGCAACAGGTGGAGGTATCGTGTTGCGGCAAGAAAATTGGAGTTACTTACATCACGGTTTAGTTGTGTGGTTAGATGTGCCAGTGGAATTACTCTACAGTCGTTTAGCAGAAGATAGCACCAGACCATTATTACAAGATCCTGATCCCCAAGGCAAATTGCGATCGCTCCTGGAAAAACGCACACCTCTTTACTCTCAAGCCGATCTCAAAATCACCGTTACAGCAGAAGATACACCCGCAGAAATTGCCCACAGAATCATCGAAACAATTCCCAGCGTTCTCAAACCACAAGTTCCTCATTAAACATTGAGCCTGGCTATTGTCCAAATTCCAGCCTAGCCTGTTCAACCAAATCTGCCGTTACAACCTTATTTTCTGCTTGACGTGCTAACTGTTCGATACGGGCTTGAGCTTGGGAACGGGCAAAGAAAGGAATATTCTGTAATTTTGCCTTAGCTTCTGGTGTCCAGCGCAAAGAATCGGTGAAATTTGAATCGTTCATAATTATTTATTGCTTGTGCAACTATTTTGATTTTGTCACATTGCAGTACATATGAAAAAAGCCCCTGTCCTGAAACAAGGGCAAACAAAGCATTTTATTTTCAGAAATCACACAAAACTGGCAACCTAGTCAAGGTTTTCCATAAACATAACTGGCTCAGTTTCACGGTTGATTCCTCTTTCAAAACCACCAGAAGCAGCGCGAGCGCGACCCGCGTGCCATAAGTGACCAATCAGGAAGAAGAAACCTAACACAAAGTGAGAGGTAGCTAACCAAGCGCGAGGAGATACATAGTTAAAGGAGTTGATTTCGGTAGCAACTCCACCCACAGAGTTCAAAGAACCCAAAGGAGCGTGGGTCATGTACTCAGCAGCGCGACGAGCTTGCCAAGGCTGAATATCATTCTTCACTTTATCCAGGTCAAGACCGTTAGGACCGCGTAGAGGCTCTAACCAAGGACCTTGGAAATCCCAGAAGCGCATGGTTTCACCACCGAAGATGATTTCACCGGTAGGCGATCGCATCAAGTATTTACCCAGACCTGTGGGGCCTTGTGCAGAACCGACGTTAGCACCTAAGCGTTGGTCACGAATCAAGAAGGTCAAAGCTTGCGCTTGAGAAGCTTCTGAAGCTGTAGGACCAAAGAACTCACTAGGATAAGCGGTATTGTTGAACCAAACCATAACAGAGGCGATGAAGCCCATTAAAGACAACGCACCTAAGCTGTAGGAAAGGTAAGCTTCACCAGACCAGATGAACGCACGACGCGCCCAAGCAAAAGGCTTGGTGAAAATGTGCCAGATACCACCAGAAATACAAATTAAGGCAATCCAGATGTGACCACCGATGATATCTTCCATGTTATTGACACTGATAATCCAACCTTCGCCACCGAAGGGAGCCTTAATCAGATAACCGAAGATAACAGCAGGGTTCAATGTGGGGTTAGTAATCACACGAACATCACCACCACCAGGAGCCCAGGTGTCGTACACACCGCCAAAGAACATGGCTTTCAGTACCAACAGCAATGCACCACATCCCAGGATGATCAGGTGGAAGCCGATGATGTTAGTCATCTTGTTCTTGTCTTTCCAGTCATAACCAAAGAAGGAGGAATACTCTTCTAAGGTTTCTGGGCCACGCACGGCATGATAGATACCGCCAAAACCCAAGACAGCTGAAGAAATTAGGTGGAGTACACCAACAACAAAGTATGGGAAGGTGTCGAAAATTTCTCCACCAGAACCAACACCCCATCCAAGGGTGGCGAGGTGAGGAAGCAGGATTAAGCCTTGCTCATACATAGGCTTTTCTGGAATGAAGTGAGCGACTTCAAACAAAGTCATTGCTCCAGCCCAGAATACAATCAAACCAGCATGGGCTACGTGAGCGCCAAGTAGTTTACCTGATAGGTTGATTAAACGAGCGTTACCAGACCACCAAGCAAAGCCTGTGGATTCTTGGTCACGTCCACCACCTAAGACATTAGGTCTATTAGAGAGCGTTACCACGTGGGAGAACCTCCTCTGGGAATACGAATTGTTTGTGAGGCTGATCTTGAGGAGCCATCCAAGCACGGATACCCTCGTTCAGCAAAATGTTTTTGGTATAGAAAGTTTCAAACTCTGGGTCTTCTGCTGCCCGTAATTCTTGGGAAACGAAGT